>CAYPRI010000064.1:0-1796 GCA_964413085.1 uncultured Dehalococcoidales bacterium | reverse complement strand
AGCCTGATATCTTCCTGGTTGTAGCTCAAGTGCTCGCCGGCGGCAATTCTGATCTGCTCCTTAACGATGTCCACGTTGGCCGCCAGCTCGGTGACGCAGTGCTCCACCTGCAAACGCGAGTTCACTTCATTAAAATAAAACTCCTGTGTATCGGGCACGTAGAAGAACTCAACGGTCAGCGCGTTCATGTACTGCAGAGCCACCGCCACATCGAGTGCCATTACATGCATCTTCATTCGCAGATGCGGCAATAAAATCTGGCACGGCGCCTCTTCAATAAGCTTTTGAAACCGGCGCTGAACCGAGCAATCTCTTTCTCCCAAATGGATAACATTGCCGTATTTGTCGGCCAGCACCTGGACCTCTATGTGCTTGACGCCGCTGAGCATCTTTTCCACATAAAACGAGGGCACGCCGAAAGCCTTCTTGCCCCTCTCCTTAACGAAGCGGACGGCACCTTCCAGTTCGTCTCTGTTCTTGGCTACCACCATACCGATACCACCACCGCCGCCCGATGGCTTTATAATAATAGGATAACCGATGCTTTCAGCCACTTTCTCCACTTCCATAAGCGTGGCGTTGGACGAGCCGGTGAAGGGCTCATCGGAACCTGGAATTACAGGTATATTGAGCATACGCATCAACTGCCGTGCCCGGTGTTTGGGCTTGACCTTGTACATAACCTCGCTGGTTGGGCCGATGAAGACGATGCCCTGTTTCTCGCACATCTCGGCGAACTCGGGGTTCTCCGCCAGAAAGCCGTAACCGGGATGAAGGGCTTCCGCTTTGCTCCTGATGGCGACTTCCAGTATCTTTTCCGTATTCAGATAGCTCTTGGTGGCCTCCGCCGGGCCGATGGGATAGGCTTCGTCAGCCAGCTTGACGTGGAGCGAGTTGGCGTCGACGTCCGAATAGACCACAACCGTGCTTATACCCATCTCCTTGCACGTCCGGATAATCCTGACGGCAATTTCACCACGGTTGGGTATCATGATTTTGCGAAACATCACTTTATCCTGACTTTCAAATGCCCTTGTGCCCCGATTGTAGCGGTGCCAACGTAGTGTAAACTAAAACAGTGGCGGATTCAATCCAGATACGTTATCTTGGCCGGCGGCCTCTGCCGTAAATCGAAGGCCACGCCGGCGTCGTCGAACAAGTCCATGAACGAGTTATCGGCATAGTTGCCGAAGGTGACGAAACGTTTAATTTTGGCATTAACCAGCATCTTGGCGCAGAGAATGCACGGCGTATGTGTGACATACACTGTGGCGCCTTCGAGACTGACACCGTGAAGCGATGCCTGTATGATGGCGTTCTGCTCGGCGTGTATGCCGCGACATATCTCGTGTCTGGTGCCCGACGGTATCTTCATCTCGTCCCTGAGGCAGCCGAGCTCCAGGCAGTCTTTGAGCCCGGCCGGCGCGCCGTTGTAACCCGTGGCCAGTATGTGCTTGTCCTTAACCGCCACGGCGCCTACGTGGTGGCGCCGGCAGGTCGCCCGCTCCGCCACCACCGAGGCTATCTTAAGGAAATACTCGTCGATATCCGGCCTGGTTACCTTACTCATTTCAACGCCGCCAGTACTTTCTCGGTTTCTTTTTCCAGATCCTTCAACGATGACTCGTTTATGATGGTAAAGTCGGCCATGGCAATGGGCCCGCCCTTATTCGTGTTCTCCAGCTCGGCGACGTCCCGGCTGGCCGCTTCCTTTGCCGTCAGCGGTCGGACCGGGCGAGTGGCCAGTCTGGCGTACCTGGTTTTGGGTGACGCCCAGACGGCGACCATGCATAAAT
>CAYPRI010000063.1:0-9115 GCA_964413085.1 uncultured Dehalococcoidales bacterium | reverse complement strand
GGTCAGAAATAATTGCACATCTTATCCGATGAAATTATAATGTTAGCTGACCTGAAACATAATCATCAATGAAACTCGAAAAAATACTGGTAACAGTCAGCGGTAAAGGCGCTGACACAGAGGCGGTGAAGCTGGCCTGTGACCTGGCAAAGAAGTCGAAAGCCAAGATTTACGTTGTCTATGTTATCGAAGTCAAGCGCAGTCTTCCACTTGATGCAGTACTCGAATCGGAGATACACGTAGCTGAGCAAGCCCTGGCTCACGCGGAAGACGTGGTTTCAGATATGGATTATGAAGTTGAAACAGATTTAATTCAGGGTCGTGATGCCGGGCCGGCAATTGTAGATGAAGCTATGGAAAAAGAAGTAGACTTAATTCTGATGGGATTTACGTACAAGAAGCGTTTCGGCGTATTTAGTCTGGGTAGGGTTATACCATACGTTCTTGAGGAAGCACCTTGTCGGGTACTCCTGTATCGCGAACCGATGAAGTGAGGACATAGTCGTGAAAGTAATTATTATGGGATGCGGTCGTGTCGGCGCTCAACTTGCCAGTCTACTTGATGCCGATGGACATCAGGTAACAGTGATTGATGTGGATGCGCATAGCTTTAGACGTCTACCTCCGAGTTTCGGGGGTACAGCACTTGTCGGAGATGGAACGGACGAGGAGATGCTGAAGAAGGCTGGCATTGTGGATGCCGATGCTTTCGTGGCAGTGACGCAGGGCGATAACCGGAACGTGATGGCGGCTCAGATAGCTAAAAACGTATTTAATGTTTCCAGGGTAATTTGCAGAATCTACGACCCTCTGCGCAAGGATGTTTATGAGGCGCTTGGCTTAGAGGCAGTTAGTCCCACAACCGTCTTTGCTCAGCTTTTGCGAGATAAGCTGTTGAGCGAGTAGTGAAGGTTTAGAAATGTACATAATTATTATTGGCGGCGGCAGTGTAGGCTACCATCTATGTAAAGCCTTGCTAAAGGAAGGGCATGAGGTGCTGGTGCTGGACAAAGATGCCGCCAAGTGTGAAAACTTCGAAGATGAGTTGGGGAGCGTATGCGTAAGAGGCGATGGCTGTGAGGTGGCTACTTTGGCGGAAGCCGGGGCCTCAAGAGCCGAGGTTTTTATTGCGGCCACCGATGGTGATGAAGATAATCTGGTCGCTTGCCAGATAGCCAAATACAAGTTCGGCGTGCCCAGAACTATTGCCCGTGTTAACGACCCTAAGAACGAAGATATCTTCAGGAAGCTTGGCATAGATTGCCCCATCAGCGTCACTAACCTCATTCTGGAGCATATCGAAGAAAAAATACCGACACATCCCTTGATTCACCTCCTGACTATGGGAGAGGAGAAAATGGAGATAGTGGAGGTGAAAATACTGGATGGCTCCAAATCCATAGGCAAGGCGGTTAAAGAGTTGAAACTGCCGGTGGATTCTATTTTGGCATTACTGATACGAAACGGACAGAAACCTCAGGTGCCTACGTCTAAAACCGTACTTGAGGTCAACGACCGCGTCGTCGCTTTAACAACTACCGATAGTGAAGAGACTCTGAAAAAGAAATTGGCCGGCGGCTAGTGCCGACAGGTGATATATAGTGGCCAAGGTTGCTTTTCAGGGTGAGAGAGGGGCTTTTAGCGAGGATGCGGTAATAACTTTCTTTAGCGAAGCTGAACTTTTCCCCGTACGATACATAGCCGATGTTTTCGAAGCTGTCCTTGGGAACAATGTGGACTTTGGCGTAGTGCCAGTGGAGAATTCTCAAGCCGGCATAATAAATGATACTTACGACTTACTGTTAAGTTACCCCTTGAATATTTATGGCGAAATCCATCTCCGGATAAGCCACTGTTTAATGGCTTTGCCCGGGGAAACGCTGGATGGAATAAAAGTCATATATTCTCATCCTCAGGCTCTGGCTCAATGCGAGGAGTTTTTACGGAAACTTAAAGCTGAAGTTGTGCCAACCTATGATACTGCGGGAAGCGCTAAGCGGATTAAGGAGGCCAACCTTAAGGGAAGCGCTGCCGTTGCCAGTAAGAGGGCGGCCAGAATTTACGGTCTGGAGATACTGGCGGAGGGTATCGAGACGAATCCGAACAACTACACCAGATTTTTTGTCATATCCAAGAAGAAAGCTAAACGCTCACCAAAGAGCAAGACGTCTCTTGTCTTTGGGACAAAGAACCTGCCGGGCGCGTTGTATAAATGTCTGGGAGTTTTTGCTACCAGGAATATAAACCTGACAAAGCTGGAATCAAGGCCGAGCCGCGACAAACCATGGGAATATATTTTCTATGTCGATTTCGAGGGACACGTGAATGACCCGGTCAGTCGGGAAGCTATGTCTGAACTCGAGAAACTGACGAATTTTATTAAAGTTCTAGGCTCGTATTCGCGAGCTTCCGATAACAGTTAGAGTATAGCCTGCAGTCCGTCTTTTAATTTCCTGTAAACGTCGGCCAAACCTTCTGATAGCACTTTAGTATTTGACGTCACCGCCATGAAATTGGTGTCCCCCTGCCATCGTGGTACCACGTGAGAATGAAGGTGGTCATCCAGCCCGGCACCGGAAACTTTCCCGAGATTCATACCCATGTTAAAGCCTGCCGGTTTTGTCACTTCGGTGAGCAATTTGAGACTCAGCTTGAGCAGAGCGAAATGTTCTTTTGCCTCTTCGTCGGTTAGCGCATCCAGATTACCTACATGACGGTAAGGAGCAATAAGCAAATGCCCTGGATTATAGGGGAACGAATTCAAAATAATGAAGTTGCTCTGGCCGCGGTGAAGGATGAAACTGATCTCGTCCCTGTTCTCTTTAGGTTTCTCGCATAGAAAACAGCCGCCCTTTTCGGTCTTAAGTATATATTCGGCGCGCCAGGGCGCCCACAGCTTCTCCATTTTTCTATTCTCTTATTCCTGAGTTGTTTATCTTACATTGCCTGGCTGCCAATTGCAACGGTATTGACTTTGCCGACTAACATTGTTATCTTTGTTGTAACAAGAATGGCTACCGTTGAGATAAGTATAATTACCAGCGGTAACATCCCCTGGAATTTCAAGAGGGACGTTGAAAATATATTCCGCGACTGCTATCGAAGATTCGGATCCGGAATTCCTTATAAAGTTGAAATTCATGTCGTAGACAAGGAAGCCAACATGCGGGCTTTGCTCAAAGAGGATAGAATCAGGCTCGGCATGTCTGGCGGTGGCGACGATGAGTTCGTCTGCTCTCATGATGCTTGGCGTGGCTATCCCAGGGTCATCTGCAGCTTGGATAGATTGACCAAGCTCAACAAGCTGGCCAGACTGGGAGCGATAAGACGAGAAGCAGCTCACAGTGTACTTCACGGTTCCATGGAATTTTACATTTTCAGGATTCCCGACGAGTGCCGTCACACAGCTACCATTAAGGCACTTGAGCCTCAAGTATTAGACCAGGCGTTATATTATGTATCTATTGCTGTAAAAGATTTTGAGGCCACCAGGCTGCTGGTCAAACATAACTTTATCGACTGCCAGTTTAATTTTGCCCTGGAATGGATGAAACCTTCAGAAGAGGACAAAGCGACCTGGAAAACAGTGCAGACAAATCGGCCGGCAAAATTTATTTATTTGACAGCCTTGCTCCGGCCGCTGCTGTTCGCTCATCCTTTGCTGGCGCTGCCCAAGGCAAAAAATATCTCTCTGGAAAATCAGGTGCAGTTAGCGAGGAGAGTGGAGCAGCTACTGGAACACCTGGGGACAACAGAGCAAAACAGATTACTGCAAATAACCGGTACTATAGCTGAACAGGCCACCGAAGATACTCATAAGAACGTGGATATAGCTATGTGCCAGGCCATGAACCTTGTATAGCCTTCTGCTGCATCTTCTCTTAGTGTGCTAATTCCTGCTTCAGTAAATTTAGTCTATCAGAAAATGGGCCGGAAATTTGGTCCATCTTTTGTCCCCAATCATCTTTAGCTCTTATATTCAATCGGCTGACAGCCGAGCCTGAGATTCTCATTTGGTGCAATATCTCGCCGCCTGCCTTTTCTATCTCTTCCCGTTCCTTATCTTCGGCCTCTTTATATTCCTGGAAAAGTTCCGATATTTCCTCCAGTTTTTTGGTTATGGTGGTATTTTGTACAGCAAGAATTCCCTTTGATATTTCCACCAGCAGGCCCGGATAACGCAGGTCTATGGCCTGGCCGAGTCGGCGAATTATAGCTCTACCAATTAACTCTTTATCAGATACGTCGTACTTAGCGAGTTCGCCCTCGATAATTCCGACGTCATGCTGGTTTAAATATTTATCAGCCACGGACTCTCCGAGAAGCCGGCATTTGTCACGTCTTTGTTCCTCACGCTCTTCGATTGATAGTCCGCCTAACTTGCTGGCTTTTTCCTGGGCTATTTCCCAGGCGCTTCTAATATCTGGCAATTGACTGTCCTCAACAATTTCCTAATAAAATCGATATCGGGGTTGGTCTTAACTGGAATTTTACCTTATAATTCTAGTACGTTCAAAGTGAGAACGAGAAGCGGTACTGGATAGCAGTCTGTGTGTTGACGATATGGTTTACAGGTCATTAAAGACATACGAATCAATACAGTTAGCTGATAATTTTTACTGCTATATCTGGCAGGGAAACGGCAATAACTGTAATACCTGTTTATTTACTGACGTGTTACGAGGCGACCGCCCGCATATAATTATTGACCCCGGACATATAACCAACGAATTCGGTGAGAATTGTTTTGATCTTCTGACAAAGGCTGTAGAGGAGAACGGCTTTAAGGTCGATGATATTGGTTTGATAATAAACACGCATAGCCATATTGACCACTGCCAGGCGAACGAGCTGGTGGTACAGAAGAGCGGCGCCTGGATTACTTTATCCGAAGAGGAAGACGAATTTCGACGAACGTCAGGAGAAAGGCTGAACTCGATGTTAGGGTCGAAAAATCCGGAGTTTACGCCTCTTTTTTATCTTAAAGAGGGAGAACTGAAGCTGGGGACAAAGAATAAAGTGAGCCTTCAGAGTTTTCTTACTCCCGGCCATTCTCCAGGCTCAATTTGTCTCTACTGGACGGAAACCAAAATTTTAATAACAGGTGATGTTGTTTTTTACGGTAGTATCGGCCGGACGGATTTTCCCGGCGGCAGCCTTTCTTTGTTAAAGAAAAGCATAGATAGACTATCGCAGCTTGACGTGGACTATATTGTTCCGGGTCACAGTACCGAATACGGAAACATTGTAAAAGGTAAGACGAACGTAAAGCGTAATTTCCAGGCGGTTAAATTATTCCTCTAGCAGGTGATTATTGTGGATGCCGAAGATAGAATTCAATTTGCGGTAGAAAATACTCGTGTATTGAGGGCTCCTATGCAGAGTCTGGCTACCTTCGGTACCACGAACATCTACTATTATCTGGTCACCGAGCTGACGGAGTGGCTGAATGTAATCAGGGAAGGCAGGGTAATCGCTGCCCGGCCTAAGATTGTGACGCCGTCGTATTTGATTAATCTCGAAGGTTTCAGTTCGCAGGCCAGGAAGTTCATTGAGATGATGGCTGAGAAGTACCCCCATGAACCCGGCATTTTCTATAGCTATAAGAATGAGCCCGGGGAAATGAACGTTGTCTCGGAGCGGATCGACGCTATTATAGATAACATAAACCGTATAATCGATGACCGGCGTGATCCGTTAACTGCCATTATTAAGGGTGTGGAGACACTTTGGGATGTATCGCTGCTTAAGTTCACATTCGAATTAACTACGAGTTCAGTACAGGCAAATGTGGCTGAGATGGAGAAACGCGGCCTTCTGCGCCTTGATTCCAGTGGTGTGCCCCAGGATGCCAGGAATCACATAGAGGAGCTATTAGAAAAAACAAAGCAAGACCCCTCTTATGGGCCGGTATTGATGGCAGAACTAAAACAGTGGGGCTTGTTTCACGAGTATCAAGACAGGTTCCTGAGCCTGTTTAAAAAGAGATAAGGCATAAATCCTGGGAATGGCCGAAGCTCGCTGGTAGTTATCCAATCGTAAAATCCAAAATTTTACCGAAAACTCCCCTAACCCTATTGACAGTGATTCAGGCGCCAGTGGTATAGTACTAACATCATAGGAGCATAGTACTATTTTAATGGAGGTGCACTATGGCAAAACCTATTGAGCTCTTCCGTCAGGGCAGGCACAAAGAACTGTGGCAAATGTGCTGCGGGTTCATAGACCTCAATATGGAACAGTTTATGGATATACAGAAGCGGCTGCTATTGGAGCAGATTGAGCTGCTGAAGAATTGCAGGCTGGGTACCAGATTAATGCATGGGGCTATGCCGGAGACAATAGAAGAGTTCAGAGAGCAGGTACCACTAACCACCTATAAAGACTATTATCCCGAGTTGCCTGAATACAGGGAGGACACGCTTCCTGCCAAACCCGTATTGTGGCAGCACAGCACGGGAAGGTCGAGCGATTATGGTTATAAATTGACTCCTTATAAGTGGGTGCCAGTAAGCGCTCGCTTCTGTAAAGAATTGGGTGTGTTAATGTTCGGCGTAGGAATTTTTACTAGTTGTAATAAAAGAGAAGACGTATCGGGCCTTAAATACTGTCCACGGGTTGTCTATACCGTTGCCCCTAGGCCAAATACATCGGGTGTCCTGACTTATATTATGAAAGAAGAGATTGAACCAGAGTTCCTGCCGCCCTTGGAAGAAGCCGAGAAACTTACTTTTGAAGAAAGGATTGAAATTGGTTTCAAACAAGCTTTATCCAGAGGGCTGGATTTTTTCTTTGGTCTACCAATAGTACTTGTTGCAGTTGGGGAGAAGCTAAGCCAGCAGCAATCGCAAAAGAGAGACATTAAACCATTGTTATCGCGACCTAAAGCGTTGTTGCGCCTGGTCAAAGGTGTGACTAAAAGCAGGCTGGCTCGCCGGCCTATGTTGCCAAAGGACCTCTGGTCGGTTAGCGGAATCATGTGCGGAGGAACTGATGGTACCGTTCTCAGGGAGAAGGTTAAAAATCTATGGGGAAGGTATCCGCTGGATACCTATGCCTGCACTGAAGCCGGCATCATTGCTACACAGCTCTGGGATTATAGTAGCATGATTTTTATTCCAAACCTTAACTTCCTCGAGTTCATACCCGAGTCAGAATATTCAAAGTGGCAATTAGACTCCTCGTATCAACCAAAGACTGTATTGCTTGACGAGGTAAAAGAGAATGAGAATTATGAGGTGGTAATAACAAATTTCCATGGTGGGGCTATGGTTAGATACAGGATGGCTGATATAATAAAAATATCAGCGCTTAAGAACGATAAGTTGGGAATATGTATCCCTCAGATGACATTTGAAGGTAGACTCAGCGATATAATGGACATCGGTAGTCTTTTCCGGCTATCGGAAAAGGTAATCTGGCAAGCCATTGAGAATACTAATGTTTCCTACGAAGATTGGACGGCACGTAAAGAGACGGGCGAAGGAAAAACTTTACTTCACATTTACATAGAATTGAAAAACAAATATATTAATGAAAGAGACTTGGCCTCAGCAATTTTTGAGCAAATTATAAAGTATGATGAGGGTACATTCTATGGAAGTCTTGCTCGAGCACTTGATCCGATTCCTATAGAAGTTAGCCTGTTGCCTGAAGGTGCATTTGCCAATTATATTGCTAAACGTCGAGCTGAGGGCGCTGATCTGGCTCATTTGAAACCGCGCCACATAAATCCGTCGGATGAGGAACTGTGTATACTTAGGGCCGGAGTGCAAGTTGTACGTGAGGTGCCCATTGCAGCCAAATCTGCAGCTGAAGTTCAGGCTGCAGCTAGGCGATAGGATTCTTTCGGTTCAGATATAACTCGAAAAGGCCATTCTGGAGGACAGCCGTCCTTATTCATAAAATATTCTACTTGGAATTTGTCCTCGTCTATTTCATGGGTGTAGCCCGTTCTTGAATCTACACTTTGATATATCTGATGCTCTTGACAACGTTGGAAGCTAAGGACATAATTATGCAAAGTTACTATACGAAGCTAAGATGAATATACATGCATTGATTCCATTAATTGCGGCAGCAGCTTATATCCCGCTGTTTGTTATCCTTCTTAATAACAGGCCATGGGGGAGGCAGCACGTGCTTTTTGCTGTCTATTTACTGATGGCTGCCCTCTGGAGCCTCGGAGACATTTTCTTCCGGAGCGATTTTTTTGTTTCAAGCAAAATAATATTAGCCCAGATTGTAATTTTTATGTTTCTCTTAACCTGTGTGCAGTCGCACTATTTCGTTGCTTCGTTCTATCGAGACGTAAATTTCAGATTCCCTGTAGCCTACGGTATACCAGCCCTTGGTATTGTTCTTATGTTACTTGGTTATCTCCCAGAGAGTATGACTGTGGATAGGGGAGTCGTATCGAGTTATGGTAATTGGATATTTGTTTTAGGATTTTTCCTCTTAATTTTAGGAAGCGTGGATATATATTTCATGGAGCGGAAGCTCGGTATTCTGAGTGACCCAGAAAAGCGTAACCAAATTGTTTATCTAATAGTTGCTATTTCAATATTTGCTTGTTTTATCGCTGCCAGCGTAACTCGTATCGGACGCGAGTTTCCGATTGCACATATCGGCAATCTCATAAACGCCGCTATTTTGAGCTATGTTACGGTTAGGCACCGGCTGCTGGATATGCGCTTCGTTATGCGCCGGGGAATTGTTTATATTCTTATGGCGGGCATATTTTTAGCCGTATACATATTCTGGCTTTCCCTGCTCCACCTGGTTTTGCGTGCCAGCTACACTTTCACGTCATTTCTTATTGTTGGTATCCTTACGGCCATTTCAGCGGCGGCCTTCTGGGCACAGGCACGTGTTTTTCTCTATCAGAAGGTCGATCAGGTGTTTTACGGCAAGGGCTACGGTTACCGCCAGGATTTGATAGACTTCCTGCGTCGGAAAGCTCCCACCGTTTCTAATCTGGAAGAATTTGGTAGGGAACTGGAATTGCCTATCACCAAGGCTGTTGATTGTAGCCAGGCATATCTGCTTTTCCCCGAGCCCGGAACCAAAGATTTCATCATGCAAATTACTCAGCCGGACGATAAAGAAAATGTGC
>CAYPRI010000062.1:6766-9270 GCA_964413085.1 uncultured Dehalococcoidales bacterium | reverse complement strand
TTACCACCATAAAGTTTTTGGAAACTTTTTCCACGCAATCTATAATACAGCCTATTTTTTGTTAAAAATTTTAGAAAATTTTTTAAAAGGAAAATTTGGTTTGACAAAAATTTGTATAACGCTTAAGATTTTTATCTGTTGTTACATGAAAGGACATGAGGAGGATTGTTAATGAGGAATAAAAAAATAATTTATCGAGTGGCCGTAATTATATTGATTGCTTTGAGCACAGTAATTATTTTTGCTGGTTGTGGAGAAAAATCCGGCCAGCTGGGTGGTACCGTAAGCGATATAAAAATGTCGGCAGCTGTCGACAATAATAACAGACCGATAAATCCAACAGATGTTTTTCCATCAACCACTCCAAAATTTTACTGCTCGTTTAAGTTATCCGGTTTTCCGCCCGACAGTAGAATAACTGCGGAATGGATATATACGTCGGTTGCAAAGGTTCCCAGTACAGAAAATATTTCAGCTCCGACGCAGCCGATGACATTCACCATTCAGCAACAGTCGGGAACTATAACCAGTAACGGCTATACATCCGTGGTTTTGGAGATGCCTACTCCTCCTGGCGAATCTTCAGATAACGCTACAGCTGCGCCAAACGAGTGGTATGTCGGAAGTTACAAAGTTGTTTTATCAGTTGATGGCGTGGAAAAAGGAAGCAAAACTTTTGAAGTGGAAGAGGTAACAAGTCCCATTACTGACTAGTTACGGCGGAGAAAACGGCATGGTTAGAGAAGCCAGCACTGTCTATTTCGATTCTCTTGGTGTTGAAAATACCGAGGAGACGTTAAGGCTAGCCAAAAGCAGAGCCGAAGAACTGGGCATCAAGACAATTGTCGTGGCCACCACGAAAGGCGATACGGCAGTTAAGGCAGCTAAAGAATTCAAAGACTATACAGTTATTGTGGTCACGCATACCGCCGGCTTTCTGGGTGCCGGCACGCAAGAGCTCACCCCGGAAAACAGACAGAAAGTAGAAAAACTGGGAGCTGTTATTTACACCGGCACGCACGCCTTTGGCGGTTTGTCTCGCGCGGTTAGAACATCTTTTTCGACGCACGTAATCGGCGATTTTATGGCTAACACGTTGCGGATGTTCGGTCAGGGAATGAAAGTGGCCATCGAGATAACGTTGATGGCAGCTGACGCCGGACTTATAAGCCCCGAGAAAGATGTCGTCGCTATCGCCGGAACAGGCCGCGGTGCGGACACAGCCATCGTGGTTAAACCGGCCCATGTTCATGACGCCTTTGCGCTACGGGTCAGAGAGATAATCTGCAAACCGCGACTTTAAAAAGTCAAACATCAGAAGTTATAAATCCAAAAAAATTCCTTGCTGCGTCTTTGTTATCGGCTGTGGAAATAGTACAATAGTGGCGGGTGCAGCATGCCGATAACCCCCCTTAGACGACAGTACCTCAAAATCAAGCAGCACTATCCGCAGACGATTGTCTTTTTCCGGCTGGGCGATTTCTACGAGACCTTTGATGAAGATGCCAGGATAACATCGCGTGAGCTGGAAATAACACTTACTTCCAGAGAGATGGGCAAGGGGCAAAGAGTGCCCATGGCTGGAATACCTTATCATGCTCTGGATAATTATCTGGCCAGGCTCATCGGCAGGGGCTACAAGGTGGCCATCTGTGAGCAGATGACGCTGCCCGGTAAAGGACTGGTGGAACGCGACGTAATACGCGTTGTCACGCCGGGGACAGTAATTGAGCCGGGCCTGCTGGCTGATAAGAGCAATAATTTTCTAGTGAGCCTGGTAATGGATGGAGACCAGGCCGGTGTCGCTTATGTAGATATTACCACGGGTGAATTCGCCACATCTCAACTCTCAGTGGGCCAGGTCACCGATGAAATGGAGCGACTTCATCCTGCTGAACTTCTCGTTCCTGAAGGTCTGGACCTGGGCGGCCAGACGTTGCCGACCTCATTAACCCGCCTTGATGAATACTGGTTCGACTTTGAAGCAGCGGAACAGATGTTGCTTGACCACTTCAAAGTTGTTTCACTTGAAGCCTACGGCTGTGCTCATCTGCCGTTGGCAATCAGGGCGGCCGGTGCCGTTATTCGATATCTTCAAGAGAACCAGAAGGTGGCGCTGGGGCAACTGGAACGGCTGAGTACCTATTCCACGCAGTCATTTATGGTCCTCGATGGGCATACCCGGCACAACCTGGAGCTTTTCTCCAGTACTCGCTGGGGAGCCAGCACCGGCTCGTTACTTTCGATAATTGATCTGACCGAGACAGCCATGGGCGGCAGGCTGCTCAAAAAATGGTTGGGCCAGCCGCTACTTGACATAAAGCAGTTGAATGTAAGGCAGGACGCTATAACCTGGTTCCATGGCAATAACCTGGTACGAATGAAGGTTATAGCACTTCTAAGAAACATCGCCGACCTGGAGCGTTTGACCAACCGCGCCGGCGGCGGTATGGCCACGCCTCGCGACCTGGTGGCCCTTCGGAACAGCCTGGAGAAGCTGGCAG
>CAYPRI010000062.1:0-6666 GCA_964413085.1 uncultured Dehalococcoidales bacterium | reverse complement strand
ATCGAGATATCGAAGTCCAATCTTGACCTGGTGCCTGAAAGCTATATCCGGAGACAGACGCTGAGCGGCGGCGAGCGCTTTTATACGCCGGAACTGAAGGAGTATGAGTCGGTTATTCTGAATGCACAGGAAAGAATAATCGAGCTGGAAACGGCCATCTTCCGGCAGGTCTGCCAGCAGGTGGCCGGCAGCGGCGATACGATACTGGCCTCTGCCAGAGCGCTGGCTGAAATCGATGTCTTTGCCGGGCTGGCCGAGGCAGCAGCCAGGTATGGCTACGCGAGGCCGGAGATTACCACAGACGACGCCATAACTATTAAGAACGGTAGGCATCCTGTGGTGGAGCGGAGCCTGGGCAGTGACGGCTTCATACCCAACGATACCTACCTGTGCAACAAGGATACTCAGCTGATTATACTTACCGGTCCCAATATGTCGGGGAAGTCCACCTATTTGAAGCAGGTAGCGCTGATTGTGCTTCTGGCCCAGATAGGCAGCTTTGTTCCGGCCGATTCGGCTACGATTGGCGTCGTCGACCGCATCTTTACGCGCATCGGCGCCCAGGAAGACCTGGCGGCCGGGCAGTCGACGTTCATGGTGGAGATGGTGGAGGCGGCAAATATTTTGAATAACGCCACACCGAAGTCGTTGGTTATACTGGATGAAATAGGGAGAGGGACGAGCACCTACGATGGGCTTTCCATCGCCTGGGCGGTGGCCGAGTTCATCCACAACCATCCCAGGCTCAGGGCCAAGACGTTGTTCGCCACACATTATCATGAGCTGGTGGAGCTGGCTTCTTTTTTACCGCGTGTTAAGAACTTCAACGTGGCCGTGACCGAGGAGGAAGGCAAGGTCATCTTCCTGCGCGAGGTGGTTCCCGGCGGCGCCGATAAAAGCTACGGTATACATGTGGCGCAGCTGGCCGGCCTGCCGGCGTCAGTGGTGCACCGTGCTGAGGAGGTATTGGCTGGGCTGGAAAACGGCCAGCCGCAGTCAAAGCAGCGCCAAACCGCCCGGCCAAAGAAGGAATCGCCGCCGCAGCTGCCGCTGTTCGGCGACAAATCTCCGCTCATTGAAGAAATCAGCCAGCTTGATATAGATTCCATGTCTCCTTTGGACGCCATAACTCGGCTTTACGAGCTGAAGCGCAAGGCTAAAGAGGTCAGCTCTTAAGATGAGCGTGGTTAGGGGCTTCTTTGCCGGCGTTTTCTGTTTATTGCTCTTAGTCGTACTGGTGCTATTAGGCTTGGTCATCACACTGAATCTGACAGTTCTGAACGCCGACTTCGTGACGGATGAGCTGGAAAAGCTGGACGTATACCCATTGATAATCGATCAGGCCAAAAACATGCTGCCCGGCCAGCAATATATAGATGCGAAAACTGTGGACGAGTTAGCCACGGAGCTCACGCCGTGGTTTGAGGAGCAGGCCGATACCGTCATTCACGCGGTTTACGCCTATGTTAAAGAGGGTCGAAATCTCAACGTAAACATTTCACTGGAGCCGGTAAGGGCGGCGGTGAAAGCGAAATTGGAAGAGACAGCGCTTAGCTCACTGCCTTCGCAGCTTCAGGGCGCATCGCAAAGCCAGCTCGACGCCTATATGTCACAGGTATATGCCGGAGTCGAAAATGCGATACCGTCAAATTTTGTACTGAATCAGGCAGTTCTAGGACCTGCGGTCATGGCATCGCTGGAGCCGGTAAAACATATCGTCAGCTATATAAAGATCGCGTATGGGGCATCGATTGCTGCAGCCGTCCTTTTAATATTGTTTGTGGCGCTTGTGTACTGGTGGCGGCAGAAGCCGATCGCGTTGTCTATCGGCATAACCTTTACACTGGTTGGCATATTATGCGTTTTGGGTCCGCTGCTTAACTACCTCGTCATCCAGCTGGTCGACCAGGTCATTGGCTCCTTTGGCATATTATCCGGACTTCAAGCGAAGCTCGCTCAGCTGGCCGCCGACCTGACATCTCCAGTCAGGACATACGGAATAGGTTTTCTGATCTCCGGTATAGCGCTGATAGTAATTTCGGTTTTATATCGTTCGCCGCAGCCAAGCCCTGGCCAGGTTAAGGGCTAGCGATAAGGGTACCGTGCCCAGTTTTGAATGCCTTCTTCGTCGGCGTCAATCGAATCGATGAAATAGCTGATCGGTTTGCTCAGTATGCTGGCTATCTGCTCCAGGTTGGCCAAATATAGCCGTCTCTTACCCAGCTCGTAGTTGGACAGGGCGGCCTGCGTTATACCCAGACGGGATGCCAGTTCCTGCTGCGTCAGCCCCAGCTCCTGCCTGGCCTCCTGAATCTTCAGGCCGATGCTGTGGTAAACCATAAACCAGATTTTATCACAATTCGTAATAATTAACCAAAAATTCTTATTTAATATAACACATTGTTATATAACCTATTGACAAGGTACAGTTGGCTTGTTATTATCGCCATAACGAATCGTTATAAAGGAGGGCATACTATGCAAATCAGGGCAGATGTCTGGAAGTTCTACCAGCAGCACCTGGGTTATAGCGACAAGGAGATGAAAAAGTTTAAAGAAAATCCGAGAAACGCAGAAGTCATTTCCCGGGCTCCGGTCATGATGAACAAGACGATTGTCTTTGAGGTAGTTGACTCGCACGGCTGCAACTCTCAGCATAAGGTCGGCGATAAATTCTACTTCGACGGCTCCGGTAATTTAATTACCAAGCTGTGTCCTAAGAGAATATGTTTCGGCGCACTAGGCGTTATGCCGTCCCTGATATATGCAGCCGACGAGCTACTTTACGCCGGCGCCGACCCCAACGAAATGAAGTTCAAACGGGTGGGCTGTGGCGATGTAGGAGTTAACTGCGGAGGCTGGGGGCATATCGTTATGGAGGCGCGGGTCGAAGACCGGAAAAAGTAATGAGTCCAGGCCGATCAGCCTGAGTAACAGGAGACCGAAGTTGAAGCCGCTCAAGAAAAGTGAATTAAAGGAGATCCTGATTAAGAACTGGATGACACACGACGCCATGTGGTTCTATAACTGCTTACAGGAATGCGGCATTGAGAGGACGAATAAGATAAACAAGGCGGCTGTCAGAGCCATGGGGATAATAGAGATCAAGCGAATTCAAAAAGCCTTGGGCATGGATAAAGTGGAGACATTCGAAGATTTCAAATTATTGAGTGACGCTACTTGGGGTATAGTCAAAGGAGATTTTATGAAGTTCACCTATAGCTATCCTGAAAGAAACGTTCTCCGTGGTGAATTTGAGTGTTGCTTCGCCTATGAGGGAATAAAACAAATAGGAGCCATTGAGCGATACCAGTGCGGCATTTTTGAAAGAATCTACGGCTGGTTTGATGGCATGGGAATAAAATACAGCGTTTCTCCACAGGTGGAAGGTTGCATGATGCATACCGACGGCAAATGTTTCAGAAAATTCACGTTTGCTTTTGATAAGTAGTTGAACGAGGATGAATGAATCCTCAGCCAAATACACGTAAGGTGGTTGCTGGATATGAGTGCTAAAGAAATAAAGCTTACATCTAAGCAAAAAGAGAAGTTGCTGCGTAATATATGGCTTTTGCATGACGGTCGATGGTTCTTAAAATCAGTGATGCTGCTCGGTTTCGATGTGGCCACCAAGCTGAACCTCGATGTCGTCGAGTCTATTAGTAAAACAGAGATGAAACAGCTGGTTGCTGAAAGCGGTTTCGGGCAGATAAAAAATATCGAAGACTTAAAGACATTAATCGATCTGGCAACGCCGTTGTATTTTCCTCCTGAGCACAAGTACCAGATTAAAATTATCGACGATAACACGCTTCTCGGGTGCGTCCTCGAGTGTTACGTTTATCGGATGGTCGGCAGAGCCGGAACCACCGACATCCATCAATGTGCAGCCAGGTTGAGGTTCCAGTCATGGCTTAAATGGCTGGACCTAAAAGGCGACATTGTCAATGAGAAAAACACGAATAACTGCGGCGGTAAGTGCGATATCTTCTTCAGAATCAACTGGTAGTAAAGGAAGCAGTTCTCCGTTATCACACTCTCATTCATTACTGTAATCTAAAAGATTAGTATAATAAGGCATACTTTTGTAGAAAGGGATGATGCATTGATTGATGAAAAGTCGATGGAAAACATCAGACAATATGGTGTCGCCATGGGAAACGGCGAGCGGAAGCGACAAATACTGGTAGAGGAGATAGGTTTTCCTGCTGGCAAAGCGGCGAAAAACGTAATTATATCAGGCTGCTTTCAGCCGGAGGGCATGCCACATGTGTTTCGTGCCTTTAAGAATATACTGGACTATTTCAAAATAGATTATACATTGCTCGGTAAGGAATACTGCTGCGGCTGGATGCCCATCGGCCAGCCGGCTGTAATTGCCAAGAATGAAGAGGATATCGCCAGGTTTAAGCAAATTTCCAAAGAATTTATAGTTGAGAATTTTAAACAGGCTAAAGAGCTCGGCGCCAAATCGATCGTGCTCTTCTGCGGCGCTTGCGAACCTAACTACACCAACTATAAGGATTTAACCGACCTGGAAGTCATTCCCTATCATGAACTAATCGACCGTTATTTCGAGTCAGGTAGGCTGGAAGGAAAAATCGATTATTATCCCGGCTGTTACCGCTTTCGCCGGCGCATAACGGATAAGCCTGTAGACATCGAGCCGGCGGTACGCGTGCTAAAGAAAATTAAGGGACTCGAGATAAATTATATCGACGAGAGGCTGTGCTGCAATATACCGCCACATATGGAACAAATCGCCGGGGCTGTAAAGAGCAATTCGGTGGTCAATATCTGTACAGGTTGCTACTATACACTGACTGCGCAGTTAAAAGGTAGGGCTGGATTGAAAGTTAAGCTGCTCCCGGAGATAGTCTGGGAAGCTGTAAAAGAAGAATAGCAGTAAATCGCCCACCTATTTTAGATACAGGTCAAAGAAGTCACCAACCATCTCTGTTATTTCGGTGCGGCTGGGGTCGATAGGACCGCCGGCAGGTATAAAGCCATGGCCCGCGTTCTTTACAATGACCAGCGTTGCCGTTACGCCCTTGGCCGTTAGCCGGTCATATAATGTTTCCGATTGACTGACGGGTACAACATCATCGTTTTCACCGTGCAAGATAAGAAACGGCGGGTCGTCCTTGGAAATCCAGGTTATAGGACTAGCCTGCTTCACAATAGCGGAGTTCCTGCTTACGTTGCCGAATAAAATGGACAGAAATCTCGAACTTATACCCAGGGAAAGGGCTTTGAGGTCGGTCGGGCCGAACATGTCTACTACCGCCTGCACGCGACTTGACTCGTCGGCATAGCCGCCGTCGCCTTCGAAGCCAGACGAAGCATCGGTGGTGCCTAAGAGAGCCACCAGATGTCCGCCGGCGCTGCCGCCCCAGGCGCCGATGCGGTTCGGGTCGATGCCGTAAACGGCGGCATTTGCCCGGAGGAAGCGAACAGCACACTTCACGTCCTCTATCTGCGCCGGGAATTTGTAGTCAGGCGCGAGGCGGTAATTGACGGCAGCTACCAGATAGCCTCGTGAGCGAAGTTCAGGTATTTCAGTAGCTCCGGCACCCTCTCTTTTGTCGCCTTGAACCCAGGCGCCGCCGTGCACATAGAGAAGGGAAGGCACCGCACCTGTGGCAAACTCGGGATAATAGACGTCCATCTTCAAGTCTATGCCGTCAGCGGTGCCATATGTGACATCACGGTCTACCTTGCCCAGCTTCGCGGGGTCGATAGCCACCAGTGGATACGAATCGATTTCGGGGCTCGTTGTCGGGACTGGAGGTGCTAAAAAAGTACAGGCCTGCATAAAGAATAGGGCCAAAACAAATGCCGCAATCGGTACGATTTTCAAAACTTTATTCATTTCAATCGCCGCCTGCTAACGCTTGTTTTAGTTTAGCAGAAATATAACGCGGAAATGCAAACTAAATACAGTATGCACATTAATTGTTGCCGCAGTTTTGTTCTCGCGTAAAATTCAGGTAAAACCACAAACGCAAACAAAGCTAGCCATATACGATAAAAAGTGCTATCATAGGTGCTTCATTTATGGGGGAAGGATTTAAAGCTATTACTTCCGGTACGGTTACCTCTCCACGAGGCTTCCTCGCCGGAGCAGTGGACGCCAACATAAAAACCCCTGATAAACTGGACCTGGCGCTTCTCTGCTCCGAGAAGCCATGTGTGGCCGCTGGCGTTTTTACGGCAAACGTAATCAAGTCGGCGCCAGTAATACTGTCGAAGAGGCACCTGAAAGACGGAAAAGCACAGGCGGTAATCGTTAATTCGGGTTGCGCAAATGCCTGTACCGGCGATTCGGGCATGGCCGATGCTATAGAGATGGCACAGCTAGCAGCTGGTAAGCTTGGGCTGTCGATAAAGGATGTATTGATAGCCAGCACCGGAGTTATCGGTGTGAGTTTGCCTATGGAGAAAATTCGAGCCGGGGTCCGCCGGATCATGCCGGTGAGGGACGGCGGGCATGAACTGGCGCGGGCCATAATGACCACGGATACATTATCGAAGGAGATAGCAATTACAGTGGAGTCGAAGGCAGGCCGATTTACTATCGGCGGCGTGGCCAAGGGCGCCGGGATGATACATCCCAACATGGCGACACTTCTGGCATTCCTGACTACGGATGCCGCTGTGGAGGCT
>CAYPRI010000061.1:0-9896 GCA_964413085.1 uncultured Dehalococcoidales bacterium | reverse complement strand
CCACCCAGCCCAGCCTTTGCAGGTTCGAGAAATATACCACAAAGGAATGGTAGCGGCAACTGGTCGATTTATACGGTATCCTGGCGATATGTTTCTGAGTCAGCTTTTCGATGTTATCGGGGTCGATGGCGCGCTTTTCCAGTCTGGTCAGCCGTTCTTCCTCTCTGGTGGCTCTATCGACGGCCATTTCTTCGATCAGCGCTTTCTTATAGTTGTAGAAGATTTCCGACTGCGGCGCTCCCTGCTGCGGGTCAACAGCAGCCGATCCGTAAGGCCTGTTACCCAGCAAAAACTCCCTAATAAACCAGCCGCAGCCAAAGGGACGAAGGAAACCGCCGCGTTCCGGCCTCAGCGGCATTGTCATAGCACACTCACCATAGACGCCATCAAAGCCATTGCCAGAAGCGTTACCGCAAGGCCCGAGATGTCGATTTGCATGGGCTCTGCCGATGCAGTCATCTTAACGGCTGCCTGGTCCGATGGGCTGATAGAGCTCGCTTCGCCGGCGTTAACCTCAAGAAAGTATCTGGCCGGGGTCTCAGATGTCACCAGTTGCCCCGGCTGCACGTTATGAGCCACATCGGTTACAGCCATAGCACCGCTGATCCGTACTATATCGATAGGAAAGAGCATCTCTTTCGTGGTCACCGTAAATATGGTGTCGCAACCAAGGTCGAATAGCATACCGGTTCCCGAAGCTATTTGTGGGATGCCGCTGAAACCCTGGATAAGCTCCAGGTAGTTTATGGCCAGGCTAACCTGCCACTGCTTGTCTTTGATTGTCACTACAGCTTGACCGGCCATTGTGTTGCGCTGTACTCCCTCAAACGATTATGCCGCGCAGCATGCTCATCATCATGCCGAGCACGCCGATGCTAAGGAGACCTGTAGTCATCTCCGTAGCTCCGGAGGTATTTATGCCTGCCACCGAGCCTATCATGGTGCCCATGGCCGGAAGGCCGAAGCCGTAGGCGTTATCTTTCTTCAGCGGTGCCATCTGGGGTTTGAGGCAGAAGTACGGAGCGAAGTCCCTGGCCGAAACCCAGCGGAAGGACCAGCTCTCGCCATAGGCTCTACGACCGCTTTCCCACATAAGGCCAGTCAGCCCGGACAATATGGGAGCAGCAAAGCTTGTTCCTGACTTTGTTAGGTACTCATCATCCGCTTTGTGGCTGGCCATTTCGATGTTGGTACCCCAGAGAACGAAGTCCGGCTTGGTTTCACCCTGTACGGTCGGGCCTCTGGAGGATTTGTCCCAGATGCTCAGCTCACCGGTTGTCTCAACTGCACCCACAGCGATGACCTCTGGCTCGCAGGCGGGTAACAGAATGGTGGTCATCTTTGGCCCGGCGTTGCCGGCAGCAGCTACCACATCGAGACCATAGTCTTTGCTGGCCTGGCGGCAGGCCGCTCTCAGCGGGTTATCGGTGTCGCCGTCGTCTTCGCCACCGAGGCTGATGTTGACGACATTAGGATACATGGCATCGGTCGACAGCAGATTACTTTTGCGTGCCGACTCCACCAGCTCGCAGACCTTGTCGATACCGAGGATGATGCTCTCATCAGTGCCGTTGCCCTCATCATCGATCACCTTTATGCTCATAACTTTAGCTCCCGGGGAGACGCCTGTTTTCTGATTGGGAGCATGAACTCCGCCGGAAGCCACGAAGGCCACCTGCGTGCCGTGTCCGAAGACATCCTCAGATGTTGGCGAGCTGGTGAAGTTACCCTCGTAGATAACTTTGTCCCTCAATGATTCATGGGACTTCCGTACGCCGCTGTCCAGCACCGCCACGGTTAGCCCGGCCCCAGTCAGCGCCGGAGCAAAGTAGGAGCGCAGCAGGTAGAACACATCCCACAGCGTCTCTATCGTCTCTGCAGGCGTTGCAGCCATTATCACCTGGTTGCTTCTATACTCCTTGATCGGCTTCACCACGACGCCCGGCCTCTGGGCCAACTGCTCAGCCTGTTCCTCATCAAGCTCACAAAACAGCTGATTAAGCCGACTGGCCTCTCTTATATCTTTTGCTCCAACTTTGAGGGCTTCAGCCTCAATCTGAGTTAACGACAGCACATTGGAAGTTACGGCAAATCTCACTTTGATCTCCTCTAGGACGGATAGGTCAGCTGGATTGTGTAAGTCACCTTTAGCTGGCCGGTGTTAGGAACAGTGACAGCCGATGCCAGAAGGTCGCGGGCCATCATGTAGTAAGCGTCGGTGGATGTTCTTGGCATATACTCGTGCCTTATCAGCGCCACCTCGGTTACATTAATGTCTGCGCCCGAGTTGTTGTTGAAGTAGCGGACGAGATCATTCTTGAGGGTCAATGTACCAGCTATCCAAGTAATAACGTGAGGCTCGGACTGCACATAGGAGAGCTGTCCGGCGCCGGTACCGTTGGCGATGGCCACGTGCAGGTAGTAGCTCTCGAAATCTTCGGGGTTGGAGCCACTCCCCACCAGTATGCCATAGGCATGACTGCCAGCCGGACCACGGTAGCCCCAGCCAGCGGCATCTGATGATTGGAAAGCATAGCAAACAGTGTTGCTGGCACCATACCTCACCACATTGCTGGTGTCCTTCAAATTAAGTTTGCCGGCACCAAAAGTGCTGTCGCTCAGATCTTTTCCGGCAAGCGTGGTGAAAATCAGATTGTAAGCGTTCCTCACCCAGCTGTGGCTCCTCTGCTTAAAGCGCTGCACGACTTTGCCGTTCTGGTCCAGAACCTCAACCTCCCAGAAGGTTTCAACGGTCGGTATGTGAAGCTTGCGGCCCAGCCTCTTTAGCTGGTTGTATAATGCTTCTTCATCGTGGTTAATTTTTCTCATTCTGTTTTCCTCCTTACGTCGTAACAAAACAAAAGGCACGGGTACCCTTGGGCTGAGCGATTATACTGTCGAAGCTCGATACCCTGGCCCGTATCCAATAAAGGCTAGATATGCCGCCAACTGCGGTAGCTGCCCAGTCGGTCGGACGGGTAAAGGTGACCTCGCACCATCCCGATAAAGTGAAGGCGCTCGTGCCGTCACTCAAGTCGGGCAATGCCGACCATGTGGCTCCGTTCCAGTACTCCCATACAACGGAGTAAACGCCAACGCCCGAGGTGCCGATGTTGAGCCTTAAATAGTTCCACTTTGCTCCCAGGCCGAAGTAGTAGGCGTCGTTTACCGCCGGCACTGCTGGCATTAGCGTCATATCGTTGGCCGCATCATTATTAGCTGCGGCGGTTTCGTTGGTCTGGACGCCTCCATCATCGGCTAAGGCTCCGCCCAGCGGATTGCCGCTGCTTAATATTCTGGATATGGACGGCGCCGGAACAGACAATGGTCCAACCGCAGTAACACCACCTCCCGAGCCGGTGGCCATGGCCAGGCTTACGCCGGGCAGAGTTATGCCTGCCGAGGCTGCGCCCGTACGTCCCGGCGGGCTTGCAGCCTGCTGAATCGCTTGAGACACCGCCAGCATGGGCATAGACAGATCAACGGCTATGGCCCGGTTAATGGCGGCCGTCATGTACTGGATCAGGCTCTCGATGTCCTGCCATACCGGCGGCAGGCCGGGACCGCGGCTCCTCAGAAAGTTATAGCCCTTGCCAGCGTCGGCGGTAAGCTTCTCCAGGACGCCGGCTCCACGGAAGACTATATCTCCGTGTTGCATGGACTCGGCTACGGCCTTGAGATTGGTTATCTCTTTGGCCTGCCAGTCCTTGCCGGCGTCTATTTCCAGCTCTGACAGCTTGGTTATACCGGCGGTTCCCGCGCCTACACGGATCAACAGGCTCACTACATGGCCTCCAGCATGTAGTCGTAGTCGACCGCCTTACCGTTGTCATCAACTTTATTGCTCTGGAGGGTAACCTTCAGCACATCGTGAATCGCCCAGGTGCCGTTAATGATGGGCAGCCCCGGAGGATCATTGTTGACATTGAACACCTGCTCGTAGACCTTTCTCTCCACGCCGTTCACCTTTTTGTACAGCCTCACCGTGATATTCGTGCCGGTCAAGGCGGAGATATTCAAAGACAGGTCGTGAACCTTGTTTCTGGTGTCGCTGGCACCGATGGAGACGACCTCGGCTTCGGCAGCCTGCCAGTTTTGCGTTGCCGAGCCGATCACCGGAGACTCCCCCGCCAGCTTCGCGGTCTGACCCTCAATGCCCGCTGCCTGGGCCGCGCTGGCCGTCAGCAGCTGGCTTGCCGGATCATCCGGCAGATTGTCCGTTTTTGCCTTTATGGCCGATAGCATGGACCAACCGATTAGTAAACTCATTACATCACCTCCAACATATAGTTATAGTCAACGGCCTTGCCGTTGTCGGCAGCATTGTTGCTTTCGATCTCCACTCTTAGAACATCATGTATACCTACCGTGCCGTTCACAATCCACAGCCCGTCGGGGTCGGTTCCCCTGGTGAACGACTGGTGATATACCTTTCGCTCGGTGCCGTTAACCTTAATAAAGAGCTTCACGATTATGATGGCGCCAACTGTTAGAGCGCTTATATTCACCAGTAAAGAGTGGAGCTTATATTTAATATTGCCGGCACCGATTGCCGCCAGGTCGGAACCGGTCTCACCGCTGGCCCCAATCCCAGACTGCCAGTTAGCCGTTACTGAACCGCTAACAGGAGCTTCGCCACGTAATAGACCCAGTTCGGCTTGCAGTTCACCGATTGCGGTTAGAATGGCAGACAGGTCGAGCCTTTCCCTGTTGTTCTCGATGTAGAACTCGCCCGACATCAGCGCCTCCCTTCCGGCAGCTGCTTTTTCTCCTCAGGAGCCCTGACCATCGACGTCACCATTGCTCCCATCAGGCCGAGCATCATGAAGGGCAGCAGCATACCCATCCAGTCCGTGGTCTGCACCGGCGTGGTCGACACCGGCCAGCCCGGAGGCAGCTCGGCGGCCGATGGCTGCTGCAGATAGGTAGCCACCGAGTCCAACACCTCCTGGGTATCCTTCTCCACCAGAACCACGGTCAGAAGACAGTTGGTTTCGTCGAGGCGAAGCGAGCCTCGAAGCCGTATCCAGTCGCCGGCCTCAACCTTGAACCAAGCATAGCCGAAGACCTTTATTGACTCCTCGCTGATAACCGTGCCGCTCCGTGACAGGTTGGAAATCAGCGCGTACTCTTTGGCCGTTTCCGTTGGGTTGGCCACGTACAGTGCAAAGCCCAGGTCGGTGCCGACGACATAGGATATCCATGGAGGTAAATCCCAGAAAACGTCGCCTTTAATCTGTGAAGAGTCTGCCATACCACTCCTTATGTTCATCACCGGATATCTTTCGATATCGCATGGTGGTGCTTATGCTTTGATGACCCAGGTGCTCCTGCAGCAGCCGCAGGCTGTCCCCCGAGTCATCCACTCTGACGGCGTTGACGGCGAAGGCGTCCCTCAGCCGATGAGGGCTGACACCTTTGACGGCTCCATTTTCAGGGTTGACCAGTTCAGGTAGCTCGGCCTTCCTGGCACAGTCCCTGATGATGCGCCACGCCCGATGCCGGTTGATGCCGAAGATCAGACCCTTCGTTTTATCTCTTCTAATAAAATCACGGAGCATTTCCAGTGTGTCGCCGTCCAGAGGCAATAGCCTCCTGCGGTACACCTGCTGCGTTCTGGCTGTGGGCTTATCAACCTCACGACCGCACTTGGGGCAAAACCTGTGGGCTCTTCCCAGCCGGCTACTGCATTTGGGGCAGGACAGCCTGAGACGCTCCTTGAGGTGCTGAATGGCCACCGTGCCCCGGTTGAAGTCGATATCCTGTACCCTGATGTTAAGCGCCTCGGAGACGCGGCAGCCCAGCCTCGCAAGCAGCCTTATCAACAGCTTGTCCCTGACGCAGCTCGCCTGCTGCTCCAGCTTTTCTATCTCGCTCTGCTCCAGGTAAGTTTTCATCATTTAACCTTGCTCCGTGGGCATAACCTGGCCCATCATGGCCATCATCATCGACACCACCATCACCGAGGTAATTCCCGACCACATCGAGGGTGCACCGATGATATTGACCACATCGCTGACCCTGACCTCGGTTTGAGACTGATACTCCTTTATCTTGGCCATCAGGCTGTAGCCGGTGCGGGGTGAGATGGCATCGGTGATAGCGATGTCTATGCTCTGTTCGCAGGTGGTAAAGCTATCCAGCGACTCGGGCAGGTCGACAGGCTTTTGGACGGCGATTATCTCGTCGAAACCGAAAAAGCCCAAGTTGCCTACGGCGGCGTACAGTGTCAGCCGCTGGGCATGCCCGCGGTAGCCGAATGCGACGGCCAGCCGGAGGGTATCGCCGACACTCAGCTCCACCACCTGCGGGGCCTGAAGCGAAATCATATAAAGCATCCCTATGCCTTGGCCCAGCTCGTTACCTGAAAGTTCTGGAACTCCGCCGCCTCGGACAGCACGTTAATGGCGTCATAGACTATGGGCGAGATGACCAGGTCCGAGTTACCTTCCATCATCTTGGCGTACAGTTCGTAGCCGGTGCCGGCGCCGATTTTGGTGGTATCTATCGCCACGTCGACGTAGTCCGACCTGGTAACCCAACTGGGTGAAGCCGGTATCGATATCTGCTTCCCGTTGTTGACCTTTTCGTCGAACCATACCGACTGGACACCGATAGCCCCATAAAGGGTCAGCGTCTTGGCCGGCCCTCGGTAAGAGTAGCCCACCGTTATCCTGACGGTGTCGCCGTTCTTCACCTCGACGACGGTGCCCAGCGTATAGAACAGGGCATAGCCCGGATATTGAGCCGGTAGCACCTGCAAAGCCTGTATTTTCATGACATCACCTCCTTACACCTTTTGATACTGTGTCACGAGAAAATTGGAGAACTCTGGCGCCGCTGCCTGCAGCAGCAGGTCTTTGTCCAGCCAGGTGTCGTTGACCCACTGCGATCCGTTCAGCCACCAGCCGTAGGCCGTGACCTTAACGTCCTTGCTCGGCATGGTGAAGCCGGATAGAAAATAGGCGGTCTGCAGATACTCAGCCCAGGCGCTGGACGGGCTGAAGACGAGCTGGGACGAGTCCCAGACGCCGCTGACCGAAAGATACAGACCCTGACCACCCAAGTTCTTGAGCCTCACCGAGACGACGACGGACTCCCCCGGCGAGGCGTAGTCCCTGGGCTCACCGTTCACGGCGGTTATGATGTCCAGTATGAAGGTGTTGGCCATTTAAACCATGCCTTACCCTACTTCCTCTTCCAGATGGACCAGCCGATGAGGATGCCTATCCCCATGCTGAAGGTGATCCAGAAGAGAAAGAAGAAGAACGTTCTCCAGTACTCGGTACAGTCCGTCATTTGCTGGTTCCCATAATCTCCTCAGCCAGCTCTCCCAGGTGGTACAGTGTCTGATACTGGGGTGCCAGCTTGGCTTTCCAGTCGATGCCGCTGTGGGCAAGCTGGTAAAGGTCGTCACGCTTCTTCAGCGTGTGCCTGACATCAAGTAGGATGGCATAGTAAGACATGCCGGCATGCCTGGCCTTGCTGTCTATATCGGTGCCCCCGGAGCATGTGGTACAGCTAGGACAGCCGGGTTCTTTGGCGTGCTGTATGGCGTCCTCCAGGCTGTAGCCCCAGATGGAGCTAAAGGCTTCCTGGGACAGGCCGACAAGATAGTTCCAGTAGTCCTCCGCCTGGCTGATGTGCTCAACGCCCGTCACCAGCCCCTTGTCTCTGGCTTCATAAAATATGGTACACGGATTAACCTCCGTATAGCTGGGACCGACGTCTTTCAGCACCGCCTCGTGAAAAGCAGCCACGTCCAGCGGGGATACCGGCTCCACTTGATTTTCCTCATTGGCTGACGTCGTTTGAGCGCTCTGAGCATCTGCTGTCGGTTGGGATGTAGTGCTCGATGCGGTGCTCTCAGTGTCCGACGGTGTTTCCACTGGATACTGTCCCTTGAGCATGAAGCCCAGGTTTTTAAATGCCCTGTCGCCGAACCAGAAGACGAAGGTGCCCACGGTTAGGTAGGCCAGCCAGATGGGCTCAATAAGCCTGGCGAATACACCGAAAATAAAGGCTATGCCAAAGATGGCGGTCAGGATAGGCCTGACTAGTCCTTTAATGTCCTCAATGGTTTTGTTGTTCATTTTGTTAACTCCTGTGTGAATTTAGTTTGCCCTTTAGAAAGGCGGTCTCTGCCCTCAGCTCATTGACCAGTTCATTGAGCGAGTGCAGCGTTTCGTTAAACCTGCCGAAGTCCTCTCTCAGCCGCTGCATCTCCTGTTTTGTCTCGCGACTGTCGTCGGCTATGGAGTAGAGCAGGATGAATATCTGCTCCTGGCCTTTCAGCTTCTGCCCCGAGCTCAGCCTGGCGATAATGGCATTGGCGACCGGGGCCATGGCTGCAATCAATGAGGCTTCCACGTTAATCACCTCCCCACTCCGGCCGTTTCTTTGCCCTTTATGGCTTCCTTGACTGCCTTAACCGCATTGGCCACCACGATGGCGGCCACGGCCAGCGTGATCACGATTGGTATCACCTCCTGGATGAACTGCCCCGTGTACTGCTGGCGCTGGTAGCCTCCGTTCATTTTTCCTCTCCGGTAGCTGCCATGCCCGCAGTCATTTTCGACATGACGAACATCACGATGCCCATGATGCTGAGATTGACTACGGCTTCAATCATCTGCTTCACCGAATCCGGCAGAATCAGCCACAGACCGGCCATGATGAGAGGCGGCAGTACCACGGATCCCAGCAGCGCCAGGATCCAGCCCCACCAGACGAACCCTTTCCACCAGCATAGGTAGATAACGGGCTCTGCCGGGTCAGCGACGACAATATCCCGACGCTCCGGCCAGGGCGTTACATTGGCCTCGAGGCACTTCTGGTTGAGTTGCCCTACCAGATAGTCGAAGTCCGGTGAACGCTGCTCGAATGTCAGCTGGGCCATCACGCGGTTGCCCTCATCCTGTCCCTGCTCCAGCGTTTCGAAGGCGCCTAGCTCATTAAAGCTGGTAACCGACCCGACCAGGACGGCCGTGTATCCGGACGGCAAGACGGTATTGAGCACGCTCGATCTCCTTTCGGTTTAGATGCGGGATGGACAAAGCTCCAGCCCGCGTATAGCCCGATTTAGAGTGCTGCCTATACCAGCCGCTTGCCGACTCGACCGTAGACCACGAGGTTGAAGTCCTTGTCCACGGTGAAGGCCACCGTTACCGTCAGCCTCAGCACCAGTTTGTCGCCGCCTGCCAGCCGCAGTTCCTCGCCGAGCTGTCCGACCGAGGCCAGGTCATAGTTAGTGGTGGCTCCCATGGCTGCGACATCGGCAGGTAGATAGTCCTTGTTGGCCGAGTCGACTTTGGGGAAGGAGCTGACCTCGATGTTAAATTTGGCCGAGCCGTTGCCGTCGGCTGCCGGACAAACCACCGCCAGCCGGTTGATGTACCAGACCTCGCCAGCCGGCACCTCGATGGTGCCCTTAACGATGTCGTTGACGGCGGCTCCGTTTTTAATGGTCGCCTTGACGCCGTTCCTGTCGTCGAGACGGTCGACGGTATAGGCCTTCTCCGCCAGAAGGCAGAGCTCAGCCAGAAAACCCTGGTTGAGTATGCCGTACTGGTTGTTCCTGTGGTCCCAGACTATTACCGGAGACCCGGGCACCGTGCCTGACGGCAGCTGCTGAGGGACTATTTCCTGCGGGCTGAAAATCCCGCGGTCATCTTTTCTTTGAATTAAACTCATTCCTTCTCTACCTCCTTAGGCCACATTGCTAGTCATGCCCTTGAACATGGGTGTGATCATGGCGAAAACCATGGCCATCATCATGATGGGCAGGACCATATTCATGATCTCGCTGATGTCCAACTGAGTAGGCTGATAGTAGGTGGTGACCTGCTGTGGTCCGAATTGCTGTGGTGCTAGCATACGTTACCTCCTCTTTAGCT
>CAYPRI010000060.1:0-10240 GCA_964413085.1 uncultured Dehalococcoidales bacterium | reverse complement strand
CTCGCACCCGGCTCCGGAGGCCGGCGCTCTATCCCCTGAGCTACAGGGGCGTCAAACAATTTTATACAGTTTCACTCGATTTGGCAAACTCGTTTCGAGTGTAATTTCAAGAGATTTTTTCTTAGGCCTTCGAAAATAGGTCTTTAGTACGTGTCCTGGAAAGAATTAGCTTGTAGATTTCAGCAAGGATGAAAATCGTCGAAGCCGACAATACAGCGACTATCCAGTCAACCGAAGTCAAGGCGTGTACACCGAATGTCTCCTTCAGGAACGGCACGTAGAATATTGGGGTGGTTATGGCAATGGAACCAAGTATCGCCCAGATCAGCCATTTGTTACTTAGTGGACCAATCTTAAAAAATGAGTACTCCAGTGATCGACAGTTAAACGCATTGAAGAACTCAATCAATATTAAAGTAAGAAAGCAAACACCCTGAGCTTCGAGCATGTCCTTTCCCGAGTCCATCGCCCAGAGGAAGACACCAAGGGTGACTAAAGTCGTCCAGATTCCTGCCCCTGCCAGGTATCTTATGACAGGCATGGTGAAAATAGTCTGTTTACGAGGTCGAGGTTTTTGCTTCATGACATCGGTATCCGGTGGGTCAATGGACAGAGCTATCGCCGGCAGACCATCGGTTGCCAGATTTACGTACAGCAGTTGAATGGCAATCAGGGGTATGGTTCCAGCAGGCAAACCGAAAAGAGGACCGAATAATATGACAATTGCCATGAGCAGTATTTCCCCTAAGTTACAGGACAAAAGATAGACGAGGTATTTCTTGATATTGTTGAAAATACTTCTCCCTTCCTCGACAGCTGCTACGATCGAGGCAAAATTGTCATCAATCAGCACCATGTCAGCGGCTTCTTTAGTAACATCGGTACCTGTAATTCCCATAGCCACACCGATATCGGCTTTCTTGAGAGCCGGGGCATCATTTACTCCGTCGCCAGTCATGGCAACTACATGCCCCTTCTTGGTCAGCGCCTCGACAACACGCAATTTGTGAGCCGGTGAAACCCTGGCGTAGACCTCGATTTTCTCTACCAGGTTTTCAAATTGCTTATCGCTTATCTTATCGACTTCACCGCCGGTATAAGCCAGTCCTTTCTTGAGTATGCCTAATTCTCTGGCAATTGCTACGGCAGTCAGCTTATGGTCACCAGTTATCATCACCGATTTGATCCCCGCCCGGTCACAAGTCTTTACCGCCTCTTTTACTTCTTCACGCGGCGGATCAATCATGCCGGTCAGACCAACAAATACCATATCCCTCTCGGCACCCTCGCCTTTCATTTCATTGTTAAGAGGTCTATATGCCAGGCCGAGCACACGCAGAGCATCCTCAGCCATTTGATGAGCCACGGCCATGATTCCTTTTTTATCCTGGTCGGTTAGCGGTGCTTCCTTTCCATCATGGAAAATTCGGTTACAGGAATCCAGTACAACCTCGGGTGCTCCCTTCGTGTAGGCAACTTTACCCTTGTCCGCCTTGTTTATAGTCGTCATTCTTTTTGTCTCGGAGGAAAAAGGAATTTCGCTAATACGAGGATACTGCGCCTGAAGTCTGTCCTGCCATAAGCCTGCTTTAGCCGCCGCTACTACTAAAGCTCCTTCAGTAGGGTCGCCCTTAACAGTCCAAACACCGCCGGCTGAATCCAAGGTCGTATCATTGCACAGGCTTCCGATCCTGAGTAACATAAGCAATGCTGCTTCATTTATCGGATTCAGGACTTTATTACCTATACGAAATTCGCCTTTTGGCTCATAGCCGGTGCCAGTAACCTCAATAAGCTTGCTGTTTGCGTAAATCCGTCTTATCGTCATCTGGTCCTGTGTTAACGTGCCTGTCTTGTCCGAGCAGATAAATGTGGTAGAACCCAGTGTCTCCACTGCTGGCAATTTTCTGACGAGCGCATGTCTTTTTACCATTTGCTGGACGCCCAGGGCTAGCGAGATAGTGACCACCGCCGGCAAGGCTTCCGGTACAGCCGCTACGGCAAGGCTTACACCCCAAATCAACATCTCCAGAATGGCGTGACCTCTCAGAACACCGATTCCAGCCAGTATGAAGCACAGGGCTAAGGCACCGATGGCTATCCATTTCCCCAATTGATCCAGATTAACCTGTAAAGGTGTCCGCTCTTTCTCAACTTCCTGCAGCATGGTAGCTATCTTGCCGAACTCAGTAGACATACCTGTAGCTGTAACCATGGCCGAACCCCGGCCATAAACGGCTGCCGTTCCCATAAAAACCATATTGTTTCTATCGCCTATGCCGAGGTCACCAGTCAGAGCTCTTTCTGTTTTTTCCAAGGGCTCTGATTCACCGGTCAGAGACGCCTCATCCGTTTTCAGGTTTATGGCTTCCACTAGTCTGGCATCAACCGGTATTTTGTCACCCGTCCTCAACAGAATTACGTCCCCGGGAACAAGCTCCCTGGCTGAAATCTCAATCTCCCTTTTATCTCTGAGGACCGACGCTGTAGGCGCCGCCATCTTTTTCAGTGCTTCCATTGCACGCTCTGCCCTGTATTCCTGAATAAAGCTCAAACCGGCAGCGAAAATAACGATGGCGAAAATGGTGATGGCATCGGCGACCTCACCCATAACAGCCGATAAAGCTACGGCGACGAGCAGTATGATGATCAGAAAATTTTCAAACTGCTCCAGAAAGATAAGCCAGGGGGATATCTTTTTACGCTCGGCCAGCTCGTTAAACCCAAACTCAGCCAATCGTCGTTCAGCTTCTACCCTACTCAGGCCTCCGGGATTTGAATTCAGGGACGTGAAGACTTCGGCTATCTCCAGATTGTGCCAGCTCTTGTTAGTTTCTATTAACTGATTCATTCTGACTAGCTAAAAAGTGGTACCAGCATCAGCATGGCTCCCCCTGCCACTACCGAAGCAATTTGACCGGCGGTGTTAGCACCCACGGCATGCATTAGCAGATGGTTTTGGGGGTTTTCTTGAAGGCCCATTTTCTGGACTACCCTGGCTGACATAGGAAAAGCTGATATGCCGGCGGCACCGATTAAAGGATTAACTTTTCTGCCGGATGCCAGGTACATTATTTTCCCAAATACTATTCCCGCAGCAGTATCCAGCGCGAAGGCAATTATTCCCATGACAAAAATGATGATGGTCTCAGATTTAAGAAATTCGGAGGCCACCATCATGCCACCTACCGTGAGACCTAACAGAATGGTAACGATATCAGCTAATTCTTCCTGAGCTGTTGCTGAAAGTCTCTGAACCACACCACATTCTCGAAGCAAATTCCCAAACATGAGAAATCCGATAAGCGGAGTGGCCTTGGGGGCTACTAAACCAACTACAAGTATAGTCGCTATTGGAAATATAATTTTTGTCTTTTGCGATACTGCTTTGACTTCGATTGGCATTTCCACGCGTCTTTCCTCTTTAGTGGTAAGCCACCTCATAATCGGCGGCTGAATAATGGGAACTAGAGCCATATACGAGTAGGCTGCCACCACTATGGCTGCCGCGTATTTAGAGCCCAGTACCGAGGAAACGTAGATTGAAGTCGGACCGTCTGCTGAGCCTATAATACCTATAGAAGCCGCGTCCTTCAGACTAAAGTTCATTAAATGAAGCCAGCCGTCACCGAGTGCATAAACCAGGAAAAAGGTGCCGAAGATACCAAACTGGGCTGCAGCCCCAAGAAGAACGGTATAGGGTCGTTCCAAAAAAGGCCCGAAGTCTATCATCGCCCCTATGCCGATAAAAATAAGTAACGGGAAGAGTTCGGTATCAATGCCGGCCTTTTTTAGAACTGCGAAAATGCCTCCTTCATCAACGAGCCCGCTAAGGGGTATGTTGGCCAGCAATATTCCGATACCGATCGGTATTAGCAAAACAGGCTCTACGTTTCTGGCAGTGCCCAGATAAATGAGCAGCCCTCCTATAAGCAACATAACAATTATCTGCCAGTTGAGGTTGAGCAGCCCAAGGAATTCACTTACAGGTATATGCATCTTTTAATCGGTTTTTTTGGGTTTCATGAATCTGTTAAGCAATATCATCATAGCGAGCAGTAATCCCAGCACAGCAAAAATAATTGCCATTCCCAAGAGGACGATCCACAAAGCAGTTAACATTTAACTACACCAGAAGTTCTAAGTTGGTAGCTCGTAAAGGTAAATCATATCATAGCCAGTTTTATATTTAAATACCCTCTCCCGGCAAAATAGACCTTTGCCTCCCGGTTCAGGCATTGTATAATGTTAGCGCGCGGAGAGGTGTCCGAGTGGTTGATGGAGCCGCTCTCGAAAAGCGGTGGGCGATAAGCCTCGTGGGTTCGAATCCCACCCTCTCCGCCAGACCCCGGAGAGGTGCTGGAGTGGACGATCAGGCGCGCCTGGAGAGCGCGTGTCGCCTTTGGCGATCGTGGGTTCGAATCCCACCCTCTCCGCCACTTTTAATCCATTGAATTTCACTATCACTTTTTGTTTGACCTTCCTGCCTATGTTAAAATGTTTTAACTCTAATGACGAATGATAACGATTTAAAATACTGGATTAGTTTTTCCAAGATGCCGGGCATCGGCCGGGTTAAGATATCTCAATTACTGGAGCATTTCGGTAAATTGGGTAAGGCCTGGTCAGCCACAGCAGGCGACCTCAAAAAATCCGGACTGGATTCCAAAACAATTGAAAATATCGTCAATCTCAGGACAAGAATCGATCCGGAAGAGGAACTAAAAGGCCTCAAGAAGTATAAAGTGAAGGCGCTAACCTGCGATTCCACAGGTTATCCCGCCAGGCTCAAGGAAATATACGACTATCCGCCCGTCATTTATATACGAGGCGATTTACTGCCCGAGGATGAATGCTGTCTGGCAGTTGTCGGCACGCGCCGGGCCACCGTTTACGGGCGTCAGGTGACCGAGGAGATTGTAAGTGACCTCGCTAGAAACGGAATTACCATCGTCAGCGGCCTTGCCAGAGGAATCGACTCCATAGCTCATAGAGCCGCTCTCGAAGCCGGGGCTCGAACTATGGCTGTTTTCGCCTGCGGGCTGGATATTGTCTATCCGGCGGAGAATGCTAAGCTAGCGCGGGAGATTATGGAGCACGGAGCCCTTATAAGCGAGTACCCCCTGGGCACGAAACCCAAGGCTGACAATTTTCCAAGGCGTAACAGGATAATGAGCGGCCTGAGCCTGGGTGTTCTGGTTATCGAGGCCGGAGAAAGCAGCGGTGCGTTAATAACAGCTAATCAGGCACTGGAACAAAACCGGGAGGTATTTGCAGTCCCTGGCAGCATCCTGTCGCCAAGCAGCCGAGGTACGAACCACCTTATACAGGAGGGCGCCAAGCTGGTCAGGAACTATTTAGATGTACTGGAAGAGCTAAATCTATCCATTATGGCACAGCAGTTGGAAATGAAAGAGCTGCTTCCTGTCGACAAGACAGAATCACTGTTATTAAAGCAATTAAGCCGGGAGCCTGTCCATATAGACGATATATGCCATAATAGTGGCCTGGCAGCGGCTTTAGTAGGCAGCACTCTGACCATGATGGAACTTAAAGGAGTGGTCAAACAGGTTGGCGGAATGAACTACGTCCTAGCAAGAGAAATGAAAGAGGAATACCAAACGGCAGGCTAAACATGGCAGTAAAACTCGTTGTAGTAGAATCACCGGCTAAAGCCAGGACAATCGGCCGCATACTGGGCAAAGGCTATGAGATTATGGCCACACTGGGCCATGTGCGTGACTTGCCTAAGAGTGAACTGGGCATCGACATAGATAAGGATTTTACTCCCAGGTACATCATCATCAAACAAAGAAGGCCGGTCATCACCGAGTTAAAAAAATCGGCCGCCCGTGCATCAGAGGTCTATCTGGCAACCGACCCCGACCGCGAAGGAGAAGCTATCTCCTGGCATTTAATCGAAGCCGCTAAATTGGATAGCGATAAAATCCCTCTTCATCGGGTTTACTTTCACGAAATTACCAAGGATGCTGTGGAAAAGGCTTTTCACCATTCACGTTCCATCGATATGAACCTGGTTGACGCACAGCAAGCACGCCGTCTGTTAGATAGACTAGTTGGTTACAAGCTGAGCCCTCTGCTCTGGCGCAAAGTTCAGCGCGGTTTGTCTGCCGGTCGAGTACAATCAGCAGCCTTAAGAATGATTGTAGATCGGGAGCGGGAGATACAGAATTTTGTAGCTGTAGAATTCTGGACGATTGAAGCGGAACTAGCCAAGAGTTTGTCTGCAACTCCAGGTGACCGCTTCAGGGCAATACTCGTCAGTCTGGCCGATAGCACAAAAATTTCGATAGCCAGCCAGCAGGAATCCCAGTTAGTCCAGGACGAATTAAAACAGGCTAACTATATAGTAAAGAAAGTGACTATAAAGGAAGTGGCCCGCCAGCCAGCGCCGCCTTTTACTACCAGTACATTACAGCAAGAGGCCTGGCGCAAGCTTCGGTTCTCGGCGCAACGCACTATGCTAATAGCTCAGCAACTTTACGAGGGCGTGCCACTGGGTGAAGAAGGCTCGGTAGGATTGATAACTTATATGCGTACTGACTCTACCCATGTGGCGGCCAGCGCCATCACTGAGGCCAGAGAATTTATCGCTGAAAAATACGGCGAGCGCTTCCTGCCGGCGAACCCACGTCACTTCGTTAAAAAAGGTAAATGGGCACAAGAAGCGCACGAAGCCATAAGACCGACGAAAGTTCATCGCGAACCTGACCAGGTTCGGCCTTTCCTAAAATCCGAGCAAATCAGGCTCTATGACTTAATCTGGAAACGAATGGTGGCCAGCCAGATGGCAGCAGCTCTAATGGACGCTACTACCGTAGAAGTGGAAGCTAGCCGTCCGGAGCCGGAAAATAGCTACCTGTTCAGAGCCAGCAGCTCGGTAACGAAGTTTCCGGGCTTCATAACCGTTTACACTGAAGGCAGGGATGAGGAGGCGGAAGAGGAAAAGCCTGTTATTTTGCCGTTGCTCAGGGAGGGCGACAGCCTGGTCTTGTTAAACCTCTTCCCCGAGCAACGATTTACACAGCCGCCACTCCGCTACAATGAGGCCACTTTAATAAAAGCGCTGGAACAAAAGGGAATCGGCCGCCCCAGCACTTATGCGCCTATTCTGTCAACCATTCAGGGGCGGGGCTACGTACTCAAGGAAAGTGGCAGGCTTTGCCCCGATGAGATAGGCGTTATCGTCAGCGACCTGTTAACGGAGCATTTCCCGGAAATTGTAGACCTCGATTTCACTGCTCAGCTTGAGGAAGAATTAGACGAAATCGCTCGCGGCGAAAGAAACTGGGTTTCCGTTTTGAAAGATTTTTATAAACCCTTTGAGGAAACGCTGAATAAAGCGTCCACTAAAATTGAAAAAATAAGCGTCGCCAAGCCGACAGAGGAAACTTGCCCGGAATGCGGGCGACCTATGGTATTGAAAACCGGCCGATTCGGTAAATTCCTGGCTTGCAGCGGATATCCGGAATGCAAGAAGACCATGGCCTACGTCATCAAAACAGGTGTACACTGCCCGCAGTGCGGTAAGGAGCTTGTAGAAAGAACAACCAAGAAAAAACGTATTTTTTATGGTTGCAGCGGCTATCCACAGTGCAAATTTGCCATTAACCGCCGCCCGGTACGGCAACCGTGCCCTCAGTGCGGCAAAATGCTTATCATATATCGCAACGGCTGGGTGAAATGCACGGCATGTGAGTACAAAAATAAGTTGGAGGAAGTAGAAAAAATGGGAGCGGCAGTATGAAGATAATGGTTATCAACGGACCGAACCTCAATACCCTGGGCAAACGGGATAAAAATTACTACGGTGACACGACGTTGCCTCAAATCGAAGCGCTTTTGAAAGCCGAAGCTAAAAACCTGGGTGTCGATATTATCAGCTTTCAGTCAAACAACGAAGGAACTATAGTTGATTTTATACAGAAGAACTCACAGCAGGCGGCCGGAATAATAATAAATCCGGGCGCATTAACTCATTATGGCCTGTCTCTAAGAGACGCACTGGCCGATAGCGGGCTTCCTGTTGTTGAAGTCCATCTATCAAACATATACGCCCGCGAAGATTGGCGCGCAAAGTCGGTAGTAGCTCCTATTGCCAAAGGTCAGATAACAGGATTCGGCTGGCGAGCCTACATAGCTGCACTGCAGATTTTAGTCGGCGAGTTGAAGGTAAAAAAATAACGGTGAGCCGGCTCGAGAAACTGCGTGACCACCTGGATCAAAAACAACTGGATGCCTTTGTAGTATTTCACCCCGAGAACCGCCGCTATCTCTCAGGTTTTACAGGTTCAGCAGGCTGTCTGATTATTGCGAATAAAACTGCTTACCTGGCTGTCGACTTCCGCTACGTTGAGCAGGCAAAAAAGGAATCGCCTGAATTCGATGTTGTTCAAATAAAGGGTGATTTATTGGATTGGCTGCCTGAGTTCCTTTCGGAACTGGGAGCCAAAAAAGCGGGATTCGAGGCCGACCAGATTTCCTTCAACATGCATCAGAAACTGTCAAAGACACTTAGCAATAAAGGACTGCATATTAAGCTTATTCCTGCTGTTGGTCTGGTAGAGTCAATTCGCGTGGTAAAAGAATCTGAAGAACTGAAGTTCATAGCGGAAGCAGCTCAACTGGCAGACGCCGCCTATGACCAGGCTAAATCGCTACTGCGGCCAGGTATAACCGAGAAGGAACTGGCCTGGGTGCTGGAGAAATTTCTTCGTGAGAAAGGTAGTCAGGCCGTGCCTTTCGATATCATTGTGGCTTCCGGCACCAACGCGGCGCTGCCCCATGCAAAGCCGACTGAAAAAGCACTGGGAAGAAACGAACCGGTAGTAATCGATTTAGGTGCCGCGGTAAACGGCTATTGCTGCGACCTGACACGAACTTATATTATCGATAATGGAGACAAGACATTTTCTAAAATTTATGATATTGTTTTGGGTGCGCAACTAACAGCCATCTCAAACATAGTGACAGGAATGAATGGCGACCAGGCGGACCGACTGGCCAGAACAGTTATTGAACAAACCAAGTACGGGGATGCCTTCGGTCACAGTCTGGGACACGGGGTTGGTTTGGAGACACATGAATTGCCCAGGCTCGGACCAAAATCTTTGGACGTGCTGGCCGATGGTATGGTTTTTACAATAGAGCCTGGAATATACGTCACCGGCTGGGGCGGAGTGAGAATCGAAGATACAGTTGTCATGGAGAATGGTAAAGTAAAAAGCTTGACCCGGGCCGATAAAAAGGCAAACATTTAATAGGAGGTCGTTCACTATATGATTGACGCCGGAGAATTAAAAAGAGGTATAACCATTGAGCTCGACGGACAGCTATATCAGGTGCTCGATTATCAGCATATTAAGATGGGACGGGGTTCAGCACAGGTTCGGTTGAAGCTGCGCGACGTGCGTGCCGGACATACCACCGAGCGCTCCTTTCAAGCCAGTGAAACATTTACCAGAGCCTTCCTGGAGCGCCGCCCGGTGCAATACCTGTACAATGAGCACGACCTTTACTACTTTATGGATACCAAGACATTTGAGCAGATTCCTTTAGACAAGCCTATGCTCGGTGATACTTTGAACTATTTGAAAGACGAAGCAAACCTGGAAATGCTTACGCACAAGGGAAAACCGGTAGGCATACAGTTACCCGTTTCAGTGGAGCTTAAGGTCGTTGAAACCGGCCCCGGCTTTAAGGGCGATACTGCCTCCGCTGGCAGCAAACCGGCCAAGCTGGAAACTGGAATTACGATTAAAGTCCCCTTCTTCATTAACACCGGAGATACTATTAAGGTTGATACCCGCACGGGTGAATATCTGGAAAGGGTACAAAGCTAAACCTTTGATTAGAGCTGACCTCCACATCCATACCGAGTATTCTATGGATTGCACTATGTCGCTCGAAGATATAATTGCCCGCTGCCTCAAGGTAGGCATCAACTGCCTTGGAATCGCCGACCATAACACCTTTGCCGGCGCACTGAAGATGAAGGAAATTGCCCCGTTTACCATTATTCCCGGCGAGGAAATACTGACTTTAAATGGCGAAGTCATCGGATTTTTTTTAAGCCAAGAAATACCCGGCAAATTATCTATGAAAGATACCATAGCCCTAATAAAGGCACAGGGCGGCCTGGTCTGTGTTCCTCATCCTTACGACAGGTTACGCTATTCGCTTTTCAAAGACCAGGTGGTCGACGATATCATGTCTCAAG
>CAYPRI010000059.1:0-10292 GCA_964413085.1 uncultured Dehalococcoidales bacterium | reverse complement strand
CTATCTTCGCATACAGATTAACCTATAATGTACTTATATTTCAAACCTTCAGGCCAAGTACCTCATTGAACGATTCGAGAGTAGGCTGGACGCGATAACTCTGGACGACGTCCGCCACGATCTCCTGCGTCCTGGGACCAGCCCCTGTGATAAAAGCCACCGTCAACTGATCTCTTTTAATAGCTCCCGAAGCGGCCAGTTTCTTAAGGCCGGCTATGACCACTCCACCCGCAGCCTCAGCAAAAATCCCTTCGGTCTGTGCCAGCAACTTCATTCCTTCTATGGCTTCCTCATCTGTGGCGCTTGAAGCGCCACCGCCTGACTGCCTGGCTACCATTAAGGCATAATAACCGTCTGCCGGATTACCGATAGCTATGGAGGTAACGATTGTTTTCGGCGTCACCGGATGGATATGAAGGCTGCCGACATCAAAGGCATGCACGATTGGTGAGCTACCCGAAGCCTGGGTAAGGTACATGTGTGTGTTTACTGGCCCGATGAGTTTAAGCGTTGACAATTCTTGCAAGCCTTTCCAAATTCGTGTAAAAAGCAGCCCTGAAGCGGCAGGTGCTACTACACAGTCCGGCGAACGCCAGCCTAGCTGTTCCGCCACCTCAAATCCCAGCGTCTTGCTGCCCTCGGCATAGTATGGCCGGAGGTTGATGTTTATGAAGCCCCAGTTATAACTCTGCGATACGCCAGCACACAACCGGTTTACGTCGTCGTAGCTTCCATCAACGGTGACCAGGTTCGGTCTATATATGGCTACGCCGACCAGCTTGCCCGGCTCTACGTTTGCAGGCACGAAGACGTAGGCCTTCATGTTCGCCTTAGCAGCATGCGCGGCCACACTGGCTGCCAGGTTACCCGTTGAGGCACAGGCTACTGTATCGAAACCGAACTCATGCGCCTTGGTTACGGCGACTGATACCGCCCTGTCCTTAAAGGAATATGTGGGATTGAGGCAGTCATTCTTTATGTAAAGCTGGCCTAATCCCAGCTCGCGTCCCAGGTTATCTGCCTTCACCAAAGGCGTGAAGCCAGTGCCAATATCAATCTCCCCTTCCCCTTTCACGGGCAGCAGGTCGCGATATCTCCACATGGTTGAGGGACCTGCGGAGACTTTCTGGTGGCTAAGCTCACCAGCCATTGCCTTATAGTCGTAAATAACCTCGACCGGGCTAAGGCAAAAATCGCACACCCTTATCGGTTGTAAGGAGTATTCCTGTCCGCACTTTCGACAGCGCAAACCCGTGGCAAACGACAAACTACACCTCTCATCATATCGGAGTTACCTCAATATTCAGTTCGTATCAGTATATAAGATACCTGCTATTCAACTAACGCGCAAGCCGCCGCTCGCAAATTTCTTCAGATAACCGGGAATTGGTGAGTTTAAGGCCAGCCCGGTTTCAGCGTATTCTCATAGGCAGTCACCAGGTCTGACTGCCTCATTACCACGCTACCAGTTGAGATCTGGTACGGGACTAACGCTTTGGGATAATTAACACAGGCTCCTCCGATACCATCTCCCGTGTCAGCTTTGAAAGTAGTAGTGCACCTGTCACATATTAGGGTGTCGCCGTTCAGAGAATAGCCTATGGAACGGCACGGTGGACAAACATCGGCCCTGACATAAATCTTGTTATTCAACAAATACGCCATAAAATTCAGTTTTCCCGAAGATCCATTAATCGCAAACTGTGTATTCCAATCGCTCTCTACATCGCTCACCGGAATTGAAACCGAGTCGCCATTCACCTGAGCTTCAATTAAGGTTGCCTTTATTGAGCCTGACGGCTTTTCTGTGGTTGCCTGGATGGTCTCCGGTTTGGACGACTGACTAGAAGATGGCGTGGACGCTGAAGATTGCGTACCCGTATTGGATGGCACCGCCGCCGAACTGGCACATGCCACACCTATCAACATCAGCGCCAAAGCTGAAAGCCCTATTACGATTTTCTTTATCATTAATTGTTCCCTCCTTATTATTTAAAATTCGATGTTAGCTTCGTCTGAAAGCTACAGTTTCTTAAATAAGCATAAGAACTCCTTTTAATCTATCTGCAGCAACCGGACGTGCGACGAGGTTGAGATTGGATGGTTGAACCAGTCTGAGCTGTGGTTCCACAACATCCTGCACCCGTCTGCCCGCCCGCCGGAGTAGCTGGCTGGCTGCCCAAACTACAGCAACCGGCACCGCCCGTTAGAGCAGGTATCTGACTGCCTGGCCCGCCTGCGGCTAAGGATTCGACTACAGAAAACTGGCCAGCGAGTTGACCCAAAGAAACCTTATACGTCCCCGGCTTATCTTTAAATATGGCGAAGGTCAAGGTCTGCGTTTTTCCGGCGGGCACCAGAACCTTATCGGAAGCCTGGGTAGCATTGTCTATCTTGAGCTCAGCGTTATAGGTATCATCGGCTGAGGTAACATTTGTCACTTCGGCCGTTATAATTACCATGTCCCGAGCGGCAACCTGTGATGAGCTTATCGACAAGCCAGATAATTGAAATGTCTTCGTCTTGCCGGTTTCTACGTTTGGCTGGGGCACAAGGTCGTTCACACTGCTGCATGAAAGCACCAGTCCGGCAATGGCAAATGTGGCTATCGGGAAAAGCACAAACTTTTTGACATAACTTGTCATTTCTTCCTTAACCTCCTGGCTTTTTGACTTGTTTTCTTGACAATACGTCCATCTTGCAGAAATACGGTGCTATTGGCAAAGGTGGCTATTTCAGGGTCGTGAGTAACCATAATAATACCGTGCCCTTCATTATGGAGTTGAGTAAACAGTCCCATAATTTCACCACCGGTTTTCCTATCCATATTACCCGTCGGTTCATCAGCTAGAATAAGCGACGGCATACTTACCAGAGCTCTGGCGATAGCCACCCTTTGCTGCTCACCACCGCTCAACTGGCTGGGTTTATGTTTGGTCCTTTTACCCAGTCCAACCTTCTCCAATATTTCTAAAGCCCTACCTTCATCTTTTTTGGCTCCGCAGAAAACCAGCGGAAGTAGCACATTCTCCAGCGCGGTTAGCGATGGCAGCAGATGGTATTGCTGAAAAACGTAGGCAATTTTCCCCCGCCTAATATCCACCAGTTTATTCTCATCTAAATCGTCAATACGCTTTCCTTCAAGAAGGACTTCACCGCTGGAAGGGCGGTCCAGCCCACCTATGATATTGAGAAACGTGCTTTTACCGCTGCCCGAGGGTCCCATAACGGCGATAAAATTATCCTCGTCCGCGCTGAATGAAATTTTATCCAGGGCAACTACCCGCGCGGCTCCCTCGCCATACACTTTTGATATTTCTTTTAGTTCCAGCATGTATTCACCTCATAAGGATCTGAATGAATCTGCAACCTTAATCTGGGTGGCGCGATAAGCCGGATATACGGTGGCAACTACCGCCACCGCGATTGCCAAACCTATTGCCAGAGCAAAATATTGCGGTACATAGGCCACGGTAGTCCCTTCAAAAACAAGAGGCCCGGCTACGTACGCCAATAAGGTCCCCACTAAATATCCCAAAATACCCCCGATTATTCCTATGATGATGGCCTCGTAGATAAAGGCTTTCACTATTTGACTACGCGAAGCGCCCACAGCCCTCATTATGCCGATGTCCTTGATTCTCTCGTTCACCGAGGTCATCATGGTGTTGACGACTCCGAACAGACCGACGGCCAGCGTGATCCCAGCTAAAGTGAGCATGAACTTGCTAAACTTTTCCATCATCCCCATTTCAGTCGCCGCTATCTGTTTTACAGCAACCGCACGAACCCCTGGTATTTCCTTATTAATACCGTCAGCGATTATTTCCACAGGACAGGCATTGCACAGCGCTCGAATATCTACCGAGGAAACAAGCCCTTCCCTGCCCGAGGCTTTTTGTAAAGTATCTATCGGCACAAACACCTGATAGTCGTCATTTGACCCGGTCTCCTCAAGAATACCTGCTACGGTTACACTAGTTCCATCGAGTGGAATAACGTCCCCTATTTTCAGCTTCAAAACTTGAGCGGCCAGGGCGCCTACCAGCGCCTCATCTGTTTGGTCCAAATATTTCCCTTCCTGAACCTTCCACCAGGTCTTGATTTTAAGCTCCTCCTCCGGGTCTATCCCGGCTACCATGACAGATGTGTCCCTTATCTTAGTATCGATGTATAGATTCGGAGCAATGGTAGCAATATTTCCCTGGTCTTCGATCTTTAACGCCTTTCTTATTTCGCCGTCGGCTATCTGTCTGATGATGGGTAATTTATCTTCGGAAACGTAGTTATCACCTACGGCCAAACTGCCGAGCCTGACGTCTCCCAGCTTCATATCCAGATTGTTTATTGCCGGTATGACCGCCAGATTGGGTCCATATTTCTCAAGCTGATTATATATCCTGGCCTGGCCGGCACTGGCAACAGTTAATATACCGACAACTGTCGCCGTTCCGATAACCACACCTAGTGTAGCGTACAGTACCCGCCTTTTCCGTCGAAAGACGTCTTTCAGAACTACCTGATATAGCTTCATCGTTTCTCCTTCCAGGTCTATGTGCTATAACCCTAGAATGTTACCAGTTGACTATGAAAATATTATGAATTTGCGATGAAAATCCGGTGAACTCAATTACTCACACCTTTATTTGGGGGTGAGTGCCTGCTCCAAATCCTCGATCAGGTCGTCGACGTTTTCCAGGCCAACGGATAACCGTACCAGGTCATCCCGGACACCGATTTTTCTTCTGTAGTCCTCCGGCATGGAAGCATGACTCATAGTGCAGGGGTGCTCCGCTAGAGAAGCGGCACCACCCAATGATTCCGCTATTTCAAAAACTTGTAGTCTTCTCAAGAAGTTGCTAACAGCTTTATGGCCACCTCTTAGTTCAAAAGAAACCACCCCACCAAATCCTTTCATCTGTGTTTTAGCGATGTCATGGCCGGGATGAGATTTCATGCCGGGATAAAAAACTTTGCTCACCCCTTTCTGTTTCTGTAAATAGGACGCTACAGCTGTGGCATTTTCCTCGTGCTTTTTCATCCGCAGTGGCAAGGTTTGAATTCCCCGAAGCACCAGCCAGCAGTCGAATGGAGAGGCACAAGTACCCATAGCATTAAGAAGAAACTGGATTCTCTGGGTCAATTCATCGGTGGTAGTGACGACGGCTCCACCGACCACGTCGCAGTGCCCATTAAGATACTTCGTGGTGGAATGCACCACCAGGTCAATCCCATATTTAATTGGCTGCAAGAAGTACGGGGTGGCGAATGTATTATCGATAACAGTTAATATTTTATGCTTTCTGGCTATATCCGCTACCATCTCTAAATCGGTTATATTCAATAACGGATTTGACGGAGTCTCCGTCCATATCATTCTGGTATTTGTCTTTATGGCTCGCTCAATTGCCCGTCTGTTGTCCATTCTCAGGAAGGTGACCTCTATACCCAGGTCAGACATTACATTTTGGAAGAGCCTGTAAGTACCTCCGTAGACATCATCGCCTGAAATTATATGGTCGCCTGCCTTTAACAAGTGCGCCACCGTTGCCTCCGCCGCCATCCCGGTAGCGAAAGCAAATCCGGCCTTCCCGCCTTCTAATTGGGCTATCGTATCCTCCAAAACTTTTCTGGTTGGATTGGCCGTTCGCGAATAGTCATAACCTCTTGTTTTGCCGAAATCCTCAAAGGCAAAGGTCGACGTTTGATATATAGGGACAGAAACGGCGCCAAATGTCTTATCCGGCCTTTCTCCCGCATGTATGGCCAACGTTTCAAACCTCATATTCCACCTCCGTTACTGAAATTGTTCATAACTCTAACCTTTATCTCTTCCAGTGCGTCTTCAACCGCTGTTATCCCACCATTACTTTCCAGTTTCTTCAAACGTTGTTCAAAAAGTTCCTGCTTTCTTAAGACAAGACGGATAGCTTCAGCTACGGGGTCTGGTAATTTACCGTGCTCCAGCGCCGTAAACGGACTATGGCCGTTTTCCACAATGCGCCCCGGGATTCCAACTACGGTAGCTCCAGGCGGCACGGGCTTTACCACCACCGAACCGGACCCGACCCTGGCCCCATCGCCTATAATTATATCTCCCAAGGCTACAGCTCCGGTACCCAAGACCACTTTATCGCCGATGGTAGGATGGCGCTTTTCTTTATGCAAACTGGTCCCGCCCAGCACCACTCCCTGATACATCAACACGTCATCACCAATCTCAGCCGTCTCACCTATCACCACCCCGGCACCATGGTCTATGAAAAAACGCCTGCCTATTCTAGCTCCGGGGTGAATTTCTATTCCGGTTAAAAAACGGCTCAGGTGCGATAGCAAACGCGCCACGAACTTTAGCTTATGCTGCCAAAGAAAGTGAGCCGCGCGATGAAACCATAGGGCGTGAAGACCCGGATAGCAAAGCATAACCTCAGGCACGCTTCGCGCAGCCGGGTCTTTAGCGAATACGGTTCTGATGTCTTCTTTCAGCATCTTGAACAAGGTATTAATCCATCAGCTTAATGCTTGCCATCACGCCTGCACTTAATCTGTAGTCAGCACCTACTATGTTCTTTTAGCTAATCCGAGCAGCACGGTACCAGTAGCGCCAAAGGCTATCCCTGTAAGAATCATAAAGGCACCAGCGCCCTTAAGCGCGGTGGTGACACCAAAGCCCAGTACAGCCAGATATAGGTAGTTTTCCATGTTTATAGCCTGCGTATAAGTCAGTTGCTTTGGGTTGGTCGGGTCGTATTGTTTTCCGCCCAATAGCTCCTGATAGGTTGGCGCTATGGTGTGACGATGCTCCCTAATAGTGTCAGCAGCAGCCTGTGCCTCCTGGGAAGTATCGATTACATCGCCAGCTTTGGCTGCGGCCTCGGGAATATCTAAGGTTACCTTCTCCGTTCGCATCGCGTCTTGCATCCAATTTTCTTTTTGTTGCGCTTGGACAATGAACGTTGTCCCGATCCCAATAGACACCACTGCCAAAATCAACACTAAAATTGCCAGATATCTACTTGTGCGTACCACGTTCTTTTTTCTCCTTTTCTATTTGTTAGTAAGAATTATTTTTTTAAACCCAGGCCTAATCAATTTTTATTCAGTTTCTTATAGCAAATACCTCATCACCTCACTTCACTATATTTTGGGTACGGAAGAGCTTTGCTCCTGAAAAAGCCAGGTCGATATGTAACGCTCACCCGTGTCAGGTAAGATGACTACGATCAACTTTCCCTTGTTTTCCGGCCTTTTGGCGACTTCGAGGGCCGCCCAGGTGGCAGCGCCGGATGAGATACCGGCAAGTATGCCTTCCTCTTTGGCCAACCTTCTGGCGGTGTTGCCGGCATTATCGTTAGTTACTTTAATGATTTCGTCAAGCAGTTCAACCTTCAATATATCCGGAATAAAACCGGCACCGATGCCCTGGATTTTATGAGGTCCGGGCTTACCGCCCGAAAGTACCGGCGAATCAGCCGGCTCGACAGCGACCACCTTGAATCCAGGTTTCCTCTTTTTTATTACTTCAGCTACGCCGGTTATAGTGCCACCTGTACCAACACCGGCAACCAGAATGTCTATTTTGCCATCGGTATCTTTCCAAATCTCCTCGGCCGTTGTCTCACGATGTATTTTAGGATTGGCTGGGTTCTTGAATTGCTGCGGCATAAAATAATTTCTATTTTCGGCTACTAGTTGTTCGGCTTTTCTAATGGCTCCGGGCATACCTTCTGCCCCCAGCGTCAGCACCAGTTCAGCACCAAACATAGAAAGGATATGTCTCCGTTCGATAGACATCGTTTCCGGCATGGTGAGTATCAACCTATATCCTCGGGAGGCGCAGACGAAGGCCAGGGCAATACCTGTGTTGCCGCTGGTAGGCTCTATGATCACTGTATCCTTTTTAATCAGCCCTCGCTCTTCGGCGGCTCTTATCATTGACCCGGCAATTCGGTCTTTTACGCTGCTGCATGGGTTGAAGGACTCAAGTTTTGCCACTACTTCGGCCGAAGTACCTTTGGTCATCCGATTTAGTTTGACCAGTGGTGTATTACCTATAAGGTCTGTTATATCTTTAGCTATCTTTTTCATTTACGTATCCCCTCAGTTTTTAAATGTCATACATCGCCATATCTACTGCTTGTTTATTCTTTTGCATCTGTACCAGGTCCATCAAGGTCTTGGATTCCAGAACGCCTTCCATCGCATTCTTTAGCTCAATCCAAATGTCTCGCGTGGCACAAAATTCAGAACGCTCACAGACCTTCGGGTCGTTAATACAATCAACCGGTGCGATTGAGCCCTCGAGAAGTCCCACGACTTCGCTCAGCTTTATGTCCTGGGGCGGTTTAATCAATTGAATGCCTCCGCGGGCACCGCGCGTGCTCCTGATTATTCCTGCCGTAATGAGCGGGGTGATTATGTGTTCCAGATAGAGAACTGATATCTGCTGCCGTTGGGCTATTTCCTTTAATGGAACCGGTTCTTTACCATTGCGCAGTGCTAAATCCAGCAGAACTCTGGTTCCGTAACGGCCTCTGGTAGATAATTTCATCGCCTTATTCCTATATTGTTGACTTATTTGGTCAACATAGTATAGATTGCCACTAAAAATATGTCAAATTTACGTTTGGTGGCCACATTTTTTAACGTAGCCCGGCACGACAACAACTACTGAAAGTGAATCTCAAAGTATTTGCATCCTCTGCACTATTGCATTATGATACTGAAATGGCCGGAACCGATATGAGTAACGTTGCTCTAATAACAAAATCCGAAGAATATTTACCCCCCGAGAAAGTGGCTCTGGTTAAAGCTGCTTACGACTTCGCTTTGAATGCTCACAAAGGGCAACTGCGAAAGTCCGGCGAACCATACCTGGACCACCCCTTGCAGACGGCGATGATGCTGGCCGACCTTCAACTTGACGCAGCCACGCTGGCCGCTTCTTTACTCCATGATGTACCTGAAGACTGCGGCATATCTCTGGCTGAAATCGAAACCAGGTTTGGGCCTGAGGTAAGCAAGCTTGTCGACGGCGTTACCAAACTGGGCAAACTATCGTTGCATCGCGGCCAATCCAAGGAACGAGAATCTCAAGCCCAGAACCTGCGCAAAATGCTAATGGCCATGGCACAGGACCTGAGGGTAGTGTTCATAAAACTGGCGGACAGGTTGCACAATATGCATACCTTAGCCGCGCTGTCGCCGGAAAAACGACGCAGCATTGCTCAAGAGACGCTGGACATATATGCGCCCCTTGCCCACCGTCTCGGTATCTGGCAAATAAAGTGGCAACTTGAAGACCTGTCTTTCCGTTACCTCGAGCCTCGCCAGTATCACAAAGTGGCCCGTTTAATAGCCACCCGTCGTACTGAGCGGGAGGCCTTCGTAAATGAGGTCACCGGAATATTGAAGAAAGAACTGGCTAAGACCGAAATAAAAGCTGAAATAATCGGCAGGCCAAAACATATTTACAGCATCTATAACAAAATGAACCGCTACGCCGCTCAGGGCCGAGATTTCAATCGTATACATGACCTGTTCGCTGTCAGAATAGTGGTAGACACCATACCAAATTGCTATAAAGCACTGGGGGCCATCCACAATCTCTGGCACCCGCTTCCCGAAGAGTTCAACGATTTCATTGCCAACCCAAAGGGCAACGGATATCAGTCCTTGCACACCACCGTGCTGTGCCACGGGACAACGCCCCTGGAAATACAGATTCGCACCCTCGATATGCACCGGACAGCCGATTTCGGCGTGGCTGCTCACTGGCGGTATAAGGAGGGCGTCAAACAGGACACTGAGTTTGAAGACAAGATTGCCTGGTTACGCCAGCTGATTGATTGGCAGAGCGAGCTTGGCAGTGAGGAGTTCCTGGAATCGCTAAAAACCGAGGTCTTCATAGACCAGGTATTTGTTTATACTCCAAAAGGTGAAATTAAGGCGCTACCCAAAGGTGCCACCCCACTCGATTTCGCCTATCGTATCCACACCGAACTAGGGCATCGCTGCGTCGGAGCCAAGGTAAATGGCAGGCTGGTGCCGCTGAACTACGAGTTGAAGAATAGTGACATTGTAGACATTATGACGGCCAAAGCCGGAAAAGCACCTAGTCTGGACTGGCTTAATCCCGATTTAGGATTCATTAAAACTTCTCACGCTCGTGAAAAAATTCGACAATGGTTTAAGAAACAGGAGAGGACACAAAATGTCGAGCGAGGCAGACAGATTCTTGAAAGAGAGCTAAAGCGATTAGACATATCTGTTCCTGATTTAGAGGAAACCGC
>CAYPRI010000058.1:4615-10297 GCA_964413085.1 uncultured Dehalococcoidales bacterium | reverse complement strand
CGCGTTACAGATTGAAAACCCTCACGTCATCTGCATCAGGAACTAATAGGAATTAGCAATGGCTTGGGTTAAAGACGTTCTCGATAAGCTACGGAGCAAAGCCAGGCCGGACCAGCTGGAAGGAATGGCCAGATATGGAATGGCAGTTGAACATAGACTGGGCGTATCCGTTCCTGAGATGAGAAAACTGGCCAAAGAAACGGGCAAAAACCACGAGCTGGCGCTTGAGTTATGGAAAACCGGTATAGCCGAAGCCAGAATCGTGGCAGCCATTGTTGATGAACCTGATAAAGTAACCGAGCGGCAGATGGAGCAATGGGTGAAAGACATTGACTCCTGGGATGTGTGTGACCAGGTATGCATGAATCTTTTTGAAAAGAGCCCGCTGGCCTGGAATAAAATTGTCGACTGGTCGGACCGGGAAGAGGAGCTCGTTAAAAGGACTGCCTTTTCGCTACTGGCCTGTATGGCGTGGCATGATAAAAAAGCCGGCGATGAGCAGTTCATCAGGTTACTGCCAGTGATAGTTCGGGCAGCCACCGACGAGCGCAACTTCGTCAAGAAATCCGTCAACTGGGCTCTTAGAACGATAGGGAAAAAGAACTATAACTTGAACAAAACGGCAATAAAAACGGCGGAGGAGATACAGCTACTGGACTCGAAGGCGGCTCGATGGATTGCTGCCGATGCTCTCCGGGAGCTGAAGAGCGAGGCCGTTCTGCGAAGACTTAAGAAATGAAAATGAGCTGGGCAGTCAGGACATCAATTATGTTACCCTCGCTATTAATAGTCGTTTCAGGGCATGTTGTCTTATAGAGTGCCCTCCAGCCGGTTAAGCACCAGGCCAGTGGGCAGCTTGGGATAGAAATAGGTTGATTTGCCGGGCATCTTGTCATTGGAATCGGCAATTGATTTAATTGTGGACACCGGTATATTGTTCAACAGAAAAGCCAGCTTATAATCTCCGTTTTCTATGAGCCTGCTGGCTTCCGCTGCATTCGGCGTATAGGCAACGCTGACGTGTTTGTCCATGGCTGCCAGCTTGTCAATGATGAGGTGCTGGACAATACTTATATCGAGCCTGTTGTAGGTGTGGGAGTGGCCCTGCGGCATTAACTCTTTTAAAGCCGATGATTGGCGGAGCTTCAGCGCTACAATTTTCCCGGGCTCAAGTCCCAGGACCCTGGCGGTAGCTCCGGTGGTCTCGGGTATGACGCCCTCATCTAAAGCGCTCGGTATCAATTCGAAATGCGCTTCGAGTATTCCTCTAACTTTGCTCAGCGAGTCGCCCGATAAATTACCTATCAGCCTGTGTACCGGCAATACCACCAGTCCGGGATCGGAGAAGGAGACCAGTGTTATCATGACGAAGTTATAGGCTTCATTGCCTTTAACATTTTTTGATTGTTGCTGTCTTTCATCCCTGTAGGCCAGGGCCGTTTCGTAGCGGTGATGGCCGTCGGCAATGTATATCGGCTTGGAGGCCAGAAAATGACTTACTCTCTGAACGAATTCTGGTTCGTTAGCCACCCAGAGCCTGTGCGCTTCCCCGCCGTCGGCAAATTCGATTGTCGGCTTACGACCTGACTGAACTCCCAGAAGCTTGGTAATCTTCTGGCCGAGGTCTTCGTAGAGACCGAGCAGCGGACTGAAATTAACCGGACAGGCGAGCATAAGTTCCAATCGGTCGCTCTTAATACCAGGTACCGTGTTCTCGTGCGGAAATATCACCTTTTTCTCCCACGGTTCAAGCCTGACGCAGGCAGTTAATCCGAGACGTCTTCTCCTAATATTCTGATATGTAAAAGTATGTTCGTGGATATAGAATGAAGGCACGTGGTTTATTTGCAGCACCCTTTCCTTGAGCCATTGATTGAAAGTAGTGCAGGCGCGGGTATGCCTGTTATTTGTCTTGGAGTCATGGGGCATGGCCATGCCGTGCTCAAGGCGGATTACGTTGTAGTCGCTTTTTTTATAGTAAGCCTTCTGCTGTTCCGGTGAGATGACATCGTATGGCGGGCAGATGACCTTTGCCATATCTTCTACAAGTTCCTGGTTGTAGCGAACACCTAAGAAAGCACTGATTTCGGCCAAGTGTTTCCTCCGTTCATGTTTATAACAATTTCTCGAGACCACCACTCCACGCCTCCCCTATCTCCTTAAGAGGCAAGTCAACATATCCATTGAGTATAAATCGTCTGCCACTGACGACCCCGAGTCTGACAGCGTCAACCTGGAAACGGTCCGCCAGTTTCTGCAATTTCCAGGATGATTTAGGCGCTATTGACACGACTATTCTGGATTGTGCTTCACCAAAAAGTGCTGCGTCCAACCGACCGTCTATATCCCATGGGGAACCGATAAAGCCCATGCCGCTAGCCAGACAGCTTTCAGCCAGGGCAACGGCCAGTCCTCCTTCAGAGCAATCATGGGCTGAGTTTATCAGACCTCTTTTGATTGCCTCAAGACAGCAGCGCTGCAGCCTCTTCTCTTTCTCCAAATCAATATGTGGATTGCCCTTGACCATTCTATGCATCAGCTCGAGATATTCAGTTCCGCCAATGCTGCCGTCAATATTTATACCTTCCCCGAGCAAGAATACAAGGTCACCTTCCTTTTTAAATCCCGACGTACAGTGCTTGGCCACGTCATCGATAAGCCCGACCATTCCCACCACCGGCGTTGGATATATGCCTTCGCCTCTGGTTTCATTATAAAGGCTGACATTGCCGCTGATGACCGGCAGCTTGAGTTCCCGGCAAGCGCGTGCCATGCCGGCAATACATTCTTTCAGCTGATAGTAGACATCGTCTTTCTCCGGGTTGCCGAAGTTGAGGCAATCCGTAACTGCCAGCGGCTGAGCTCCGCTGCAGACCAGGTTTCTGGCGGCCTCAGCCACGGCGATAACACCGCCCAGGTACGGGTTTACGTAACAATAGCGGCCGTTGCCGTCCGTTGTCAGTGATATTGCCTTTTTCGTGCCTTTAATACGAATTACTGCGGCATCGCTGCCGGGAACCACCACGGTATCATCGCCAACCTGATGGTCGTACTGGCGATAGACACACCGTCTGCTGGAGATGTTGGGTGATGACAGGAGGCGGAGCAGTGTTGTTTTTACTTTCCTGGCCGGTAAATCGGGAACCGAAGCCACATCCAAGGACTGCAGCCCCTCAATCCACTGCGGCTTATTTACCCGCTTTCGATATACGGGAGATGAGCTCAACATGTTCACCGGCACTTCGGCAACCACTTTATCTCCCTCTTTAATCCTGGCGAGGTTATTGCCGTTAACAAAGCCGATTATATCCGAGCGCAGCTCCCAGCGGTCAAATAAAGCTTTTACTTTATGCTCATAGCCTTTCTTGACCACCACCAGCATCCTTTCCTGTGACTCCGACAGCATTACCTCATAAGGTGTCATGCCTTTTTCGCGGCGCGGGACCTTAAGGACGTCGATTTCAATACCACAGCCGCCCCTGCTGGCTGATTCCACCGCCGAGCTGGTTAAACCGGCCGCACCCAGGTCCTGCATGCCGGCAATCCAGTCGGTTTTGGAAAGTTCGAGGCAGGCTTCTATAAGCAGCTTCTCCAGAAATGGATTGCCTACCTGGACCGTGGACCTGAGTTCGCGCTCGTCTTCAAAAGTCCTTGAAGCCAGGCCTGAGGCGCCGTGAATGCCGTCACGACCGGTATCGGCGCCAACCAGCATCAATAGATTTCCTTCTCCATAAGCCCTGGCCCTGACCAGATGCCTGGCTTCAGCGATGCCCAGGCACAGTGCATTTACCAGAGGATTGTCGGAGTAACAGTCTGTGAAGTAAATCTCGCCGCCAACATCGGGTATACCCAGGCAGTTGCCGTAGCCGGCGATGCCGCCAACGACACCGCCGAAAAGATATCTATTGTGAGCATCGGTTAACGGGCCGAAGCGCAAAGAATTCATCAGGGCAATCGGTCGGGCTCCCATGGTAAAAATATCGCGCACGATGCCGCCGACGCCGGTGGCCGCGCCTTGATAAGGCTCGATATACGAAGGGTGGTTGTGGGACTCTATCTTCATTATTATTACCAGCCCGTCGCCGATGTCGATAACCCCGGCATTTTCCTCGCCCGGCTTAACCAGTACCCGTTTGCTGGTGGAAGGTAATTGTTTGAGCAGGGCTTTGGAATGCTTGTAGCCACAGTGCTCGCTCCACAGCGCACCGAACATGCCCAGCTCGACCTCGGTAGGTTCCCTGCCCAGCTTTTCCACAATAAGCTGGTACTCCTGCTGGCTCAGAGCGATTTCGTCCAGCGCTTCTTTAGATACCGGCAATTATTGACTCCCAGATTAAGTTTCCATCTGTGCTGCCTAACAGTGCCTCACAGGAGCGTTCCGGATGCGGCATCATGCCCAGGACGTTGCCTTTTTTGTTGATAATGCCGGCGATGTTATGCAAGGAGCCGTTGGGATTTGATGCCTCCGTTACCTGGCCTTCCGGAGTGGCATAGCGGAAAACAACACGATTGTAGTTCTCCAGTTGTGCGAGCGTGGCATCATCGGCATAGTATCTACCCTCATAGTGCGATATGGGTATCTTCAACGCCCGCCCGTTCTGGCAGTTTGAGGTAAAAGCGGTAGACTTATTTTCAACCTTAAGGTACGCCCACTGGCAGCGGTATTCCAGGTGGATATTTCTAAGAAGTACGCCAGGGAGCAGTCCGGATTCGCACAAAATTTGAAATCCGTTGCAGATGCCTATTGTAAGTTTCCCACGGGAAGCAAAACCTTCAAGGGCTGTCATTACCGGTGAAAATCTGGCTATCGCTCCCGGCCGCAGATAATCTCCGTAGGAAAAACCACCGGGCAGGATAACGCAGTCATATCCGGAAAGGTCGGTCTCCTTATGCCAGATATAATCAACTTTTTGTTTTAATATATTGTTGAGGGAATAGTAACAGTCCCTGTCGCTCCAGGTGCCTGGGAAAATGATGATGCCGAATTTCATAACGATACTCACAGTAAAAAGATGGCGGCATGGTCTGCCGCCTGCTAATTATGTTTCAAACCGGGCAAGATTTTAATCTAGGTGCCGCTTAAAAGCTGGTTAACGACTTCGCTGACCTCTTGCCCTTGAGCTTTTCCCCTGAGCTGAGGCATAAGCTGGGACATAACCTTGCCCTTGTCCTTCATGCTTGATGCCCCCAGTTCGCCGATTACTTTACTGGCTGCGGCCACAATCTGTTCCCGCGTCATCTGCTCGGGCAGGTATTCCAAAAGAATTGCCAGTTCCGCTTTCTCTTTAGCCACTAATTCGGGGCGGTTGCCTTTCTTAAAAGCCTCGATGCTCTCACGGCGCATCTTGGCTTCTTTATCTATGACAATTAATATACCGTCGTCGTCTAACTTTCTTTGCTGTGCGATTTCAGCATTGTGCACAGACGACAACAGTAGACGCAGCACGGAACATCGTAGCTGGTCTTTCTTTCTTATTGACTGTTCGAGGTCGGACCTGATTTTTTCCGCTAGGGACATCTTTTAGCTGCTGCTCCTGGAGCTTTTTCGCCGTTTAGCTGCTTCTTTTCTCTTACGTTTTATGCTGGGCTTTTCATAAAACCCACGACGGCGCGTTTCGCTGATTATGCCTTGCTGCTGTACCTTCTTGGTGAACCGTCGTAGTAGACTCTCAAAGCTTTCTC
>CAYPRI010000058.1:2495-4515 GCA_964413085.1 uncultured Dehalococcoidales bacterium | reverse complement strand
CCTTGCTGCTGTACCTTCTTGGTGAACCGTCGTAGTAGACTCTCAAAGCTTTCTCCCTGTGAAAGTCTTACTTCGGACACATGGCATCACTCCTTCCTATAATAAATTATAAATCGTCCTTAACGTTTTTTGGCAACGTCAAATTGTAAACTTTCCTATTCGAGGTGTCAAGGTAGGGCTAGAATTTCACGCCGACTGAGAATATAATGAATGCGACACAATTCCACCGGGAAGGAGGTAGCCATGGCCTATTATCTTATGCTGACCACGCTAACCGGCGAAGGCCGGAAAAGGATGGAAGAATATCCTGAGCTGCTTAAGGAGCTTAACAAAGAAGTAGAATACATGGGCGTTAAAATACTGGCCCAGTACGGGCTGCTGGGGCAGTATGATTTCGTCAACATTGTCGAAGCACCCAGTGATGAGATTGCGGCTAAAGTGGCCATACATTTGAGTGCCAGAGGTGGACTTCAAACATTGACCCTGACCGCTATACCTCTGGACAGTCTGATCGCTACACTGAAGAAGAAGCAAGAGCCGCTTTAATATCCGGATATCCTTCGTATTTTCGTCGTCCAAAGAGAAGTAGCTTTTTCCTGTGATTTATTTTTGTGAAGAACTAATCGAAAGGAGACCTAGATATGTCTAAGAGCAATGTGGTGTTATTTGAAGTAAAAGATAGGGTGGCATTAGTTACCCTTAACCGGCCGGAAGTAAGGAATGCTGTAAACGGTGAGTTGCTGGAGGGGCTGTCCACGGCTGCTGAAAATATACTTTCTGATACTGAAATACGAGCCGTTATACTTACCGGCGCCGGCGACCGTGCTTTCAGTGCCGGCCTGGATTTGAAAGCTGCCATGTCCGGAGGTGCTGACACTGTATTAAATCAGCCTTCCCGGTCGGACTTCGAGACTCTCCAGATAGCCGGAAGGGCTTACAGGAAAATAGAAGAACTGCCCGTTCCGGTCATTGCTGCTATAAATGGCTATTGCCTGGGCATGGCATTTGAGATGACGCTGGTTTGTGATATTCGTCTGGCCTCAGACACTGCCGTTTTCAGTATACCTGAAGTACAGCTCGGAACTATTCCCGACTTCGGTGGCACCCAGCGCCTGACCAAGCTCATTGGTGCCGGCAAAGCCAAGGAGCTGATTTTTACGGGACGCCGTATAGATGCTGCCGAGGCGCTGAGAATAGGTCTGATTCAGCATGTTTATCCACTGGATAAATTAATGGAAGAGGCGAAAAAGCTGGCTCAGGAGATAGTGGCCATTGCTCCGCCGTTGATACAGGGCGCCAAGCGAGCCATGAATGTGGCCATGTCATATCCGCTGGACATCGGCTTGAATTATGAGACGATCACGGCGGTAAATACCCGCCAGAATATACAGCAGGGCGCTGCCGGACTTCTGGAAAAATCCAAGTCGTAGGCCAGCCCAAACGACAGCCTCAAATGCTGTTGCGAATCCTTCGCAGTTGTCACGTTCAGTGGAACCAAAAATCTACACATTTGAAGGGAGACAGGTAATATGTCCATGGCTGATAAAAAAGAGGTAAAGCAGGCATTTAAATATCCGCTGCTGGAAGCTATCGCCCACCGCAGGTCGAGAAGATTTCCACTGGGCTGCACCTTGCCTGACGGCGCCACACAGTATGCATCAACCAAGCCCCCGGTTCCGTTGAATGATATCGAGACGGCAATATTGTGCTGGTCGGGAGCCGGCATAACGGGAAGCATCGCCGGTGACCTTTCCACCAGACTTGCCGGAGGAGGCTTCAATGCCTGGCTGGGCAGCGCTACACCTTATCCATCGAATGTTCATAATGCTAAGCTGTTTTTTACGGACGATAACGGCACGTTTGTCTACGACCCTAAGAAAGCCACGAAGCCCGTGGAAATGGAGACTGAAGCCGACTGGGAAAGAATCATGACCTATTATAAGGAGGACTGCGTCAAAATAATGGACGAGCGGGTGGAGTTCGTGCCCAGGGCGCTTCTTGGTGCCATGCACTGGAACAC
>CAYPRI010000058.1:0-2395 GCA_964413085.1 uncultured Dehalococcoidales bacterium | reverse complement strand
GCGTATTTAATATTGGAGAATATCCATCTGGCGGCTGAAGCCATGGGGCTGGGAGCGGTTATGTTCGGCGGTTACACCGGCCAGATAATGCTGGGTATAACGCCCATGAGCAAAGGTCTCGGTTTCCGGGCGCAGGAACTAAAGAATGGCAGACTAAATCCCGTTGGTCTGGATAAAATCTATGAGGCTTATTGCCCGCCTTATTTCAAAGATATGAATGAGGCGGTAGATGCCTTTGTGGAAAAGAAGTTCGGACGCGGCGGCACGCACGCAGCAGGGTATAAGGGAGTGACCGCTTTCAAAGATTGGAGCAAGGTTCAACCGGACTTCCATGTCCCTTCGAAGACTTCAATAGACCAGGTCAAGGCAATCTGTAGTTATGTCTTCGATACCTACGGGCGGATACCGGCTACCACCGACACAAAACTAATTCCGGTCTGGCTGCAGGTCCATCACCTGGATGTGAATTTCTATGATAAGTATTTAGCGCCGGGGATGATTACCGAAGCGCACAGACAGCATATGCAGCTGTGGCATAAGTAGCGCCGCTCTAGCATCTATTCGAACTGGTTTTTCCCCATAACCGTGAAGATAATGGCGACGATACCCAGAGCCAGCTGGCTGATTACAGCGCCGATAGAGCCTGCCAGCGCCACCGCCCATCCTTTTCTCTTAAGCGCATAAGTTCCGCCTACTATCGCCAGAATTCCGGCGACAAGCATGATTATGGCCCACGGTATCATGATAAGCGCCATGAATCGCATTGGGAAATCTTCGAATCCGTAACCTGGACCAGTTGGGAAACTTGTGAAATAAGAGAAAAAGGCGAGCCATAGACCCAGTAATAGGCTCATTAGAACGCCCAACGAGCCGGCTACAATATCCAGTATGCCGGCGGCTTTTGACATCCACTGGTTTTCCATTTTCCCCTCCTGTCTATTTAGTCTGCTCAGGGTCTAACCCGGTACTTATTCGAACTCTTTCTTTGATAATACGACAAGAACGATAGCCGTTAACCCGAGTATCCAGGAAGGGAAGAAGGCACAGATGGAGCCGGCCAGAGCCAATCCCCAGATTTTCCTTTTCAAGGCATATATACCGCCAATAATAGCCACTATGCCGCCGATAATAAAAGGAAAGGCCAGCGCCGTGAAAATGGGGAAGAGGTATGGGGGGACATCGGGAACAAACCGGGCGATAGCGCCGATGAAAATAAATATAAAAGCGAGAATGATACCCCAACCACCAGCGATAATATCCAGTATACCTGCCACCGTTGGCATCCACGTCTTGTTTTCTGCCATAAGTCACCCTCCTTTATTTATTTTCTGATAAGGTTCGATTTTCCACTACTATTTACCACAACAAGCCTCGAATGTCTAGTGTGGGTTTTTATCGGAAATACGCATAGTAACAATTTGACGTGCACCGCCAGTTGGTTTAACCTACTTTGTAAGTAATGAATACGAAATCGGTATTCTTATTAAAAGCTCTAACTGAGGCCGGAGTCGGCTCCAGAAGGCAGATAGCCGATGCCATAAAAAACGGCAGGGTCAGGGTCAATGGAATACCCGTAGAAAATTTCCGCCATCCCATCAATCCGGAAACCGACCGTGTCACGGTAAACGGTAAATCGGTCGACCTTAGGCCGGCGCATGCCGTCTACCTTATGCTTAATAAGCCTGCGGATACTATCACCACCACCAGCGACGAGCACGGCCGCAGAACGGTGCTGGATATTTTGCCTGAGAAATATCGTCGCTTAAGACTTTATCCGGTGGGTCGGCTGGATAAAGACAGCACCGGCCTTTTGTTGTTAACCAACGACGGCGGCCTCACCTTTCGGCTGACACACCCCAAATTCGAGCATGAGAAAGAGTACCTGATTCAGATAGAGGGAGCGTTAAAGACTGAAGAAAAGAGAAAACTGGAGAAAGGCATTAAGCTCGAAGATGGTCTAACCTATCCTGTGGTTATAAGAGAAGTTAAATCACCGCCGTACAATTACAGCATAACCACACATGAAGGCAGGAAACGGCAACTGCGCCGCATGCTGGCCAATTTCGGCTATCGGGTGGCGGCATTAAAGCGAATCAGGATGGGCAGCTTGAAACTCGGAAATCTTAAGGAAGGCGCTTTTCGTGAGCTAACCACGGAAGAGGTCCGGGCGCTGACAAAGATAAATAAGTGATGGCTATAAAGCCCAGACTGGTAATCTGGATTATTATTTTTCTTTTGCTGGCTTATATCGCCTATTTGAAGTTCTCGTCAGGAGCATGACAGAATAATCTTAAACCAGGATTGCTCCATCTCACCCAATTCCAATATAATATCAAGCAAGCCAGCGTAGCTCAGTGGTAGAGCAGCGGTTTCGTAAACCGCCGGTCGTCAGTTC
>CAYPRI010000057.1:0-10474 GCA_964413085.1 uncultured Dehalococcoidales bacterium | reverse complement strand
AGGACGTACTCAGTGGGCGGTCCATACTTGGCGATTTAACTTCAGCCAGGCCGAACCCCGGCCATGATGCGCTGGTTGCCCTGGAGGACATGGGGGTCCTGAAGGCGGTGCTCACCCAGAACATCGACGGCCTGCACGTAAAGGCCGGCAACAAACGTGTGCTGGAATATCACGGCTCTGTTTTAAAGCTGAGGTGTCCATCGTGCGGCACCAGATATCAGCGCGCGGATTTCGACCTGCAAGGTTTGATGCGGGAAGACAAGTTGCCGCCGCGATGCAATAAATGCAATACTCCTATCAAGGGCGACGTGGTCCATTTCAATGAGCCGATTCCAGCCGACGTGGCCGAGGAAAGTCTTGAAGAGGCCTGGAAATGCGACCTGATGCTGATTTGTGGCACTTCGGCGGTGGTCTATCCGTTTGCCCAGTTGCCACGGATAGCCCGTCAGCGAAGGTCTGAGCAAGGGATGATTTCACAAATAGGCACGACCATCATCGAGGTCAATGCCGAGCCGACGCCGCTGACAGCTGAGGGAATATCCGACTATCTTATTCAGGGCCGCACCGCCGAGATGCTGCCGTGTATTGTCGAAGCGTTGAAAAAACTGGCCAAGTGAATAGCCCGTATCTGGTCTCAGAGCACCCGCTTGATGATTAGTACTAGTAGATATATATTTACTGCTAGACCGCCGACAATGATTACCCAAACCCATGATGGGACTGCGTGCTGTGGATAAGACGATGGCTGTGGTATTGGCGCGGGCTGGGTTTGGAAGCAGAAAGTAGCACTCCAGTCGCCAGGTATCGGCTCAACTGCCATCACCCTCCAGAAGTAAACAGAACCGTAGTCCAGCTCACCCTCATAGATGTAGCTGGTGGTGGGCGCTTCAGTATCAACTACAACGTCAGTCATGGCCGCATTTCTGGCCAGAACGAACCTGTATTTTTGCGTATCCCGGTACGGCGACCAGGAGAACGAAGCCGGCTTAATCGACCAGCCCAGGCAGCCGTTATCTGGTGATAGCAATTGAAGGCCATAATAAGGATGGGCTACCGGCAAGCCGGTCTGAACGGTAAAAATCTCTCGCCACGACCAGGGGCTGGTGATGGCGTCGCCGGTGGCTACATCCTGCACCATAACCCGCCAGTAGTAAGTATGTCCGGCTTCGAGCGCAGGCACCGTCCAGGTGTCACCATCGGCGTCACGGACGGTGCCGCCGCCGGGTGGCATCAATAGTGCAGGTGCGTCCAGGTCAGGCGGAACGTAATAGGGCCCACCGAATTCAGAGCCGATGTCAGCGATTTGCAGTCTAAAGTCTTCATCTTTGGCTATCTGGACTCGATAGCCTCGCGATAAAGACTGAGGCCGCCAGCTTATATTTATCTGGCCGGCCCTGCCGCTCACCGGGTCATATTTTACCGTGGAATTGCTAATGGGCGAGGTGGGTGTGGGACCGTTCCAGACCAGGTCGTCGACGTACCTCCAGACTCCACCCTGCGGCGGATTATAGGGACGCTGGTCGATAAGCCAGACGGTTATATAGTCGCCGGAGGCTAAGCCGCCACAGATTCTTAGCCGTGTGGTTGGCTCGGTGCCGAAGCTGAGCAGCGGGTCGAGTCCGGCGCTGGCAAAGCACCACCTGATATAGGCTCCCCAGGCGTCGGTAAAATAGAAGCTGCCGTTTCGGGATATGGTTAGACCGTTCACGGGGGTCGGCCAATCAGATCCTCCCCATAGAGCCGTCCACCTGTCTTTTTCGGGAAGCGGCCAGGACCAAGTGCCGCCGCCGTAGTAAACCGACCACTGGTACATGCCGCCGGCGTTGATAGCAAAAAGGTCGCCGCTGCTTTTATAACCTGAACTGGCAACTACCATGGTATTGCCTCTCGTGGGAATCTGCGTGGTGATAGGGATAAAAGTATCTCCGCCGTCTGTGGAATAGGCCACATCATAGACGCCAGCGCCGGTACCGGCCACAATTATATTTCCCTTATCGTTGTCCGGTGTTAATCCGGTGTAAGCGGTGGCGATGCTGTATCCGGTGTCGAGTCCGATGAGGACAGGAGAATGGCTTACCCAGCCTATTCCACCGTAGCTGATCTTCTGCACCAGACCATTAGCGCTGAGGATATACAGGGTGGCACTGTCTTCGGCGGCCATGTCTTGGATGCTAAACTCGGGATTGATGCCGTTGGTCCAATAGTCGCCGTAATCAGGCGACCACATAATCCGGCGTGTGCCAACTGCCGCCCAGAATACCACCTGGCCGTCAGATTTATCACCAGCCAGCCTTAGAATGGCCAGGTCGGTTTGATCTGTAGAGCAAGGCTGGTCTGTGGTGGGCGTGCACAAAACGCGTTGCCAGTCGCTATATATCGGCGGGTTCTGGCTGCGCCAGACACTGTCGAATCCGGAGCAGTTAACGTTGTCACTGACTGAGGCCAGATACACGGCGGAGCAATCGGGAGATGGCGCGATGTCGACCAGCCGGCTAATTCTGGTATCTATCAGGGCAAGCTGGTTCCAGGTCTCGCCGTTATTGGGGGATAGAGAGAAAGCCGACTCATCGAGGTCTTCACCGGTGAGGTATGGAATCGGCCAGTTGGAGCCGGGCACTAGGGCTGCGGTGCTGGCTGTGGCGGCAAAGGCTGTGGAGCCATCGGGCGACCAGATAACCTGTGCATTTCCGTAGCCGGAGCCGGTGCAATTATCCGTTCCGGCAGCCCCGGTAGGCGGCTTCATGGCTGGGTACCAGCAGGGTACGGGGCAGGTGGTGGGTGAATCGGTAAACCAGGTCATAACTTTAGCCGTGCATGGGTTTCCCAGGACCTCACCGGCCAGTAGCTTGCCCGATGCGTAGTTGCCGTAGTAAGCGATGCTGGAAATCCTTTTTATTGCCGTCGCCGACATCAACTGGTAGATAACATTACCATCGATTCGATAAATACCGGCGTTTCCTGTAGCACCGGCGTCGTCCGTGCTGACGTAATAGCGGCGCAGGCTCAGTGCCTGTCCGGAGAAGTCGAAGGGCATCTCCAGGTTGGCGCCGATGATCTGGTCTGCTTTGGGGGAGGTGCCGGGGGCTCCCGTAGTGACTTCCGGCGGATAACCGTTATAGACTGTAGTCCAGTCGGTGGTATTTTCGCGCAGGTCGTGAATACCCGCGTTAAGATAAGTGCCGGCTGTATTTGAATAAACGATGGATATAGAAGCATCGTTAACGTAATTAGGTGAAAATTTCAGGGAAAGTATATCCCCGCTGAAACCCTGGTTTACCCATTTGTTATACTCAGGCGCCTTCATCATCCAGATGGTGCCGCTGCCGACCCCGGTCCTCGTGCCGATGGCGATATCGCGGCTGCCGTAATCCGTAGAGATAGCGATGGCGCTGATGTTGCTTGCCGCCGGGCAGTTCGTATTCTGCCATGCAAAGCCGCTGTTTCTCGATATCCAAACATTGCTAGGTAGAGTGCCGGTGCTGCTGTTGGTGACGACGGCTATAAAATTGACATCGTCAGGGGCTGCCGCCACATCCCATACACGGAAGTTTAGTTGCTCGGCAGGTGTCATGGCCTGGTAAAGATGCTGGCTTATAACATCGGTCCAGGATACGCCGCTATCGGTTGATTTAGAGAGCACCTTGCCGCCATTGCCGTTGTCTGGATTGGCGATATCCACAGCGTAGAAGGTCTTGCCGTCTGAGCCGATGGTGATGCGGTTGACCTCGTTGGGACTGACGATATCGTTTTTTCCGGGCAGGCTTCCCGGCGTGTCCAGCAGGGTCCATTTAAAAGGCTCGGAGTCCGCCAAAACCGGCTTCTGAACGACGGCCGGCAGCGCGCTGCATGGTATTAACAATATAATGAAAAGCCACCTGATGGCAGCTCGCGATCTAAGCTTGTACTTCTGCCGGCGATTCGAGTCTAGCAAGGTTTGTGCATAATTTTTTATTTTTGGGTGTCGAAAATCTCAGGGTGAAGCAGTCCGGCCACTTCCTCCAGGCCGTCTACTATCCTGGGGCCGGGGCGCTCAACAAGGTTACCTTCGCTTATCCTGTATATGCGGTTATTACGCATGGCATCAACGTCTGAAAGCCGGGTTTCCTTCTTTATATTGTTGTATATCAAGTCTCCGCTGGTGCCCATGCCGCTGACCAGTATGACCTGCGGATTCTTCTGGATGATCGATTCCAACGAGACCACCCGCGATTTTTCGAAGTCATCAGTGAAAATGTTGACTCCTCCAGCTTTATAGATGAGATCGTCGGTGAACGTTTCCCTCCCCATCGTCCAGATGGGGTCGTGCCAGATAACGTAGAGGACTCTTAGGCGCTGCTCTGGAGTTAACGCAGACGTTTTCGAAACTACTGCCCGTATCCTCGTGCTTAAACTGTCGACCAGTGAAGCAGCGGCTTTGTCCTTGCCGCTAATATGTCCCACCAGTTTGATATCGTTCAGTATGGTGTCGATAGAGGTGGCTGAGGTAACGATAACAGTAAGCCCCAATTTCTCCATAGCGGGCAGCGCCGTATCTTCATGTATGGCTTCGGCAAGGATGAGGTCCGGCTGTACCGAGACCACCTTTTCCAGGTTGGGCGTAGTGTAGCTGGCTACCCGTGGCTTGGATTTAGCTGCGTCCGGATAATCGCAGTAGTCGGTGGTACCTACCAGTCTGTCTTCGAGTTCCAGGGCATAGACTATTTCTGTATTGCTTGGAGCTAGTGACACAATCCGCTCAGGGAGCTTGACAATTTCCACGGTTCGGCCCAGGTCATCGATTACGGTTAAAGGGAACTGTGGCAGTTCCTCTGGCGGTTCAGTCTTGGCAGGTGGTACCTGCGTTTCGGCGGGTGGTGGAGAGGGTGGCTGAATCTTGGCGGGCGCGGACGGAGTGGCACAGGCAACGCAGAAAATGATGCCCAAGGCCACTGTAAGATATAATGTATGTATAAGACGCTGTTTCATTTCAGACCTCCTTCAAAAATAGAAAACCCCATGCTCCCGCGGACATGGGGATTTTTATAAAATAACAAATCCCACCCCCTTACTCCGCGGAGGCAGACAGTATTACAGGGCAGGCGTTCTGACTTTTACAGTAGGCGGGACTGTGCCGGAATTCCACCGGCTTGCTCTCCAATTGAGTCCCCGGTCACCTAGGGACACCCTGGATACCACGATTATTCAGTTGAATGAAAGTATAGCAGACTCAAAGAAAATGTCAAAGTAGAAACTTGCACTATATAATTAATATTTCTCCGTAACCTCTGTTGCTGTGTTTGAGGTTCGGGTCTTTGTTGGGGCCGTACGCCCAGATTATTTTATTTACGCCTTTTGTTAAAACGCGGTCATATTTGTCACCGGTATCCAGGAGTCTCTTGAATTCTATGGTGGTGTACTGATCATCATCGGTTCCAGCAGGGTCGATTATGTTATAAAACCCCCCAAGTTCCGTGTCCTGAGGGTGCGGCCCAAAAGCTCCGGTACTGTACATATCATAAACCTGCGCCTTGTCGTCTTTTACGAAGCCTAAAATTATATCTGCGTCCAGCATGGTCGTACTCGGCTGTATACCGACGGCTACAAAGCCATTTGTTCTGGCTTTCATGGCAATGTAAACATATTTGTCATCGTTAGTCCAATAGATTTGATAATCGTTATATGTATAATTGGCAGTATATTCGCCGGGTTGAATGATGCCGTCAGCGATGAAAGGAACTGATTGAGTCACCGTTGCCTCGGTGGGAGCGGCATTGCCAAGGGGAGATGGCGGTGAACTCTCAGGCGCAGGGGCCTAGCATGCCCACAAAACTATTATTGTTGCTGCCAACGGTATTAAGAAAAACAAGTTTCGAGTCCTCTTCATGGTCACCTCCGTAGCCTCACCTACGACAGATATAGCCTCTAATTCGAGTTTAACATTATCACTTTCATTGCTCAAGTGCTCGCCTGAAACTTCTGACTACCCTTTTCTTGCTTTTTCCACCTTAAGGCCGCAGTTATTTATCTTCAATTTACCGTCGTAGAACAGGGCAGTGACGCGGCTGCCCACGATTTGCCAGTCAGCCAGCGGGTCGCCATATACAATGGCCAGGTCAGCCACCTTGCCCGTCTCGATGGAGCCGAAATCATCTTCCAGCCCCAGCGCCTCGGCGCTGTTTATAGTCGATAGACGCAGGGCATCGGCACCGGTGAACGGCCTGGGTTTTTTATCCGAGTTTAGTACCAGGTCGAATAAGCCCATCTCATATTTTAAGGCGGCCGGTGTGCACGGCGGTATGCCTCCATCGTTGCCGCATCCCATTCGGACACCTTTTTCCAGCAGCGTCCTGAAGTTGCGCGTGCCGTATATACCGGCCGGAGCGTAATATCTGTACAAAGCCGTGTTATCCTTAAAACCAAGCGTCTTCATATTGCCCTCAGAGACCCTCTGCTGGCTGCCGATGACGCACGGCCTCAATTCGGGAACGAAGAATTCCTCAGCCAGCGCCGCCACGGTTTTGTCCCTGTACTCCATTATTTTTAATACATCAGGATGGTTGTAGGACGGATGTCCCTTAACTTCCCATACCACATCATAGGCTACTGATAAGGTTGGCTCCAGCATGCATTTGGCAGCGATGAAAGCTTTGATATCTGCCTGGCTGAGGTCGGCGTCTATGGGAAGATGCGCCAGCGAAGATATCCCGGCTTTAACTCCCCGCCGGAAAGACTCGACGGACATGTGATGCATGGTGCTTTTCAGGCCTCTTTTACGTGTCTGGTCAGCCAGCGCTTCGAGCTGTTTTGTGGTCATAATATCATGTGTGGGTCTGAAGTTGACCAGGTTCTCCAGCTGCTCTCCTATCTTGATATATTCAGCTCCTCTCTCTTCAATGGCCCGGTCCACCGCATCCCTGACCTGCCCTGGGCTGCCGTCCAATGGAAATACCAGCACGCCGCTCTCAGTCTTCTCGTACTCAACTACTGGAATGCCCAGAGCCATGCAGAAAAATCGCCAGGTCAAGGTGAGCTTTGGTGAGAAGTAGCCGTTTGGTGGAGTGACCACAACCGCCTGGTAGATACGTGGGCCGTTTGCCTCTCCCCTGGATATCCTTTCCTTCCAGCCGCGTAGTATGCGCAGGTCGTCGATTTTGCAGTCCCTGATGCTGGTAATGCCGTACGCCAGGCATTCACTCATGTTTTTAGCCATTTGCTCCCAATGATACTTGTTTCCCAGTCTGACATCTTTAATTTCCGGGCTGACCGTGGTTGAGGTATAGGTGGCATGGCAGTGTGTATTAAGCATACCCGGAAAAACCGCCCTGCCCTGGAGGTCTATGGTGAAGTCGGGTTTAATATTTGTAGGTTCTCCTGGCAGTCCGGGCAGGGCCTTTATCTTATTCCCTTGAATGATAAGCCTAATCTTCGGTGCCATGTAACGCCCTTTAAGAACATCGACAAACCTGCCGTTCTTCAGCTCTACCAGGGCATCGTCGCGGGGTTCATAAGCATAGACGAAGTTGGTGCCTGCGGAACCTTCCATTTTCTGCCTCCTCCGATCTGACTGGTCTACGCTATTGTACAGCAGCACAGTCAAGTCAACAATACATTAGTAGTTATTTTTGAGGCTTGAGTGATACTGGGGTAAAATAATCCCTGTATGAGCTTTCGTAGACCCGATATAATCCGCCCGCCAAGCGAATGGGACAGCTATTTTCTGCCTCTGACCTCTGGTTGCTCCAATAACACCTGCGCCTTCTGCGGCTTTTACGGTTCGAAGCTTCAGATAAGAGATATAGATGACGTTAAGGCGGAAATTGATGCATTGTCTCTATTCATGAGAAGCCTGATTCGTCTGCCGTCCGTTCCCAATATAGTCTATGCCATCGCCCAAAATTGGAATGGAAAGAGGATGTTTCTGCAGGACGGGGATGCACTGGTCTACCCATATGCAAAATTGAGGGAAGTCCTGCAGCACATAAGTGAAAAGTTACATTATGTTGAACGCATCGGAACATATGCGACTCCGCAGGACATGCTGCGGAGAAGTGTGGACCAACTCGGGGCGCTTAAAGACCTGAGGCTGTCCATATTTTATATGGGCGTGGAAAGCGGAGATGATGAAGTACTGAAGGAGGTGGGCAAGGGTGTGGACCGTCAGCAGATGATTCAAGCTGGAAGGAAGGCAAAGGCCGCCGGCATAACACTATCGGTAACCGTTATTCTGGGGCTTGGTGGCATCGAGGGAAGCGAAAGACACGCACTGGAGACGGCCAAAATCCTGACCGAAATCGACCCGGACTATGTTGGCGCGCTGACGCTGACGCTGGTACCCGGAACGCCTCTGTACGACGAATTGCAGAGGGGAAAATTCCAGCCCATCTCACCGTTTCGTTCTTTGGAGGAATTGAAGATAATAATAGGGAACTCAAAATTTACCGACTGCTTCTTCAGCTCCATGCACGCTTCGAACTATCTTTCCGTCCGGGGCAGGTTGCCGCAGGATAAGAAGAAGATGCTCAGACAATTGGAATCAGTTCTGAAATCAAAAGACCCCTCGCTGCTCAAACCAGAATTTCTCCGTGGCCTGTGAGCGCGTCCTCGGCCGTTATTTCTGTGGTTGTTACAGCGTATTAGACTATTTATCAACATTAGTGATTATCATATTGATTTTAGCTATTCACATAAATATTGGGATAGCGCCTCCTGATGGGTTGACTAAGTGGTATTCATTCGAGATGACATGCCCTCGTTGATTCCTTGTCTGTTACTTTGGAATGCCGCATAAATGAAAAGCCCCTCCGCGTGAAAACGGGAGGGGCTTAATTTAATGGAGGAAAATTTATTTTTTGGCTGCTGCAGCAGGTGTCTTGTTGTTCTTGGCCGATGCAGTCGGCTCCTTAATCCGGTGGTATCGCTGCTTGCTCAGGGCGTCGCGGTCGCCGCCGCTCATACCAGCGATGTGCCTCACCAGCTTCTTCCTGGCTTCGAGGTCATACTGCGTTGTTATGGCGATTTGCTCCATAACCGGCGAGCCGCCGCCATGGTAACCGCCGACGTTGTGTATGCCGCCGGTAGCTGAGCACAGACCATCACCCAGGTAGCGCCAGATTTGCGCCTGGTCTTCAACCGACATCGTTGGGCTGCGCTTGGTGTATTTCAGCAACAGGTCCTTTGTATCCGGATTCAAGAAGTCCTTCTCATGCGGGAAGGTGGCCATGACTCCGCCGCCTATATCGCAGAGTATCTCAGCTTCGTGCCACACGGCTTCGCCAGAAAGACAGCGGCCCACGTTGCAGTAAATCGAATTGGGTATGAATGAGCCGGGTCCGTATGGAATGAAGCCGACACCTGGCATGTAGACCTCCGGCCTGCCCAGGTCTGAAGCCGTATATCCGGCAGCATAGCCCAGCTCGGTGACCATGATAAGCTCCGCTAACTTGTGACGGACGTGGGGCGCCTTATGTACGTTGTTGGCTTCCGCAGCCAGCGCGGCTGTGCCCATTATGATGTCACCGATAGCGGGCTTGCAGCCCGAATATGAGTGGCGGTGGAACAGGGCGAACAACAGCGCCAGCACGCCGCCGTGCTGCCATTCACCGGCCAGGAAGACCCTCTCCCAGGGAACGAAACAATTATCAAAAATCATGTAGGAATCGGTGCTGCCGGGCATAAAGCCACGCTTGAAATGCTCACGTGGCCTGTAGTTGTGTATGGTAACTACCTGCTTCAGCCCATCCCAGTCGCCCGGGATGGCGAAGGCTACGGCGTAGTCCTTATCCTCGGGTCGAAGCGCCCTGGTAGGCACTACCAGTACCTCGTCGGCAACCGAAGCCTCGGAGATATGCACTTTGCAACCGCTGACGACGATGCCGTCGCTCAATCTTTCTTTTATATGTACATAGACATCAGGGTCCGGCTGTTCGGCAGGCCTGAGCATCCTATCCCCTTTGACATCTGTCTGCGCCGAGCACCCCACCAAATCCTCGTTCTGGAAGCGGGTGAGCCATTTCTTAAAGTTCTCGTGGTACTGAGTGGAGCCTTTATTTAACTTGTCAGCTTCATAGGACACATTATATATTGCGTTGACTGCATCGATGCCCATGCACCTCTGGATGCAGCCGCCCACCTTCTGGCAGAGCAAGCGGGTCATGTCCTGCTTGGCGTGTAGGTCAGCCGTGCTCATGTGGATGTTGGTGAACCGGTTGATTCTATCGCCAGTGAGATGAGAGATAGCCGTACACAGGTCCTGATTCTCCGGCTTGGCGGCTTCCTCGAATGTCGTGCCCATGACATCGAGGCATTCCTTCTGCAACGGGTCTGTGCGGTCGATGAGCGCGCCGTCGTAGTATACGTTACGCTTCATCTTGGATAAACCTTTGATATATTCCTCTTTCGTCCTCATGTGTAGTCCTCCTTGGTGGTGAGATAAGTGACGGCATAATATTACTACTTCCACGGGTAAATGTCACATGAGGTTACGTTCGAAAAGTCT
>CAYPRI010000056.1:2183-10521 GCA_964413085.1 uncultured Dehalococcoidales bacterium | reverse complement strand
CCTGAACAAATAGCCAGCCGGTTTAAATGAAGACAAGTGACTTCGACTATAAGTTGCCCCCGGAACTCATAGCTCAAGTACCATTGGAACCGAGAGACCATTCCCGCCTTATGATTTTACATCGCTCCGATGGCACGGTTGAACACCGGTATTTCTATGACATTGTGGACTATGTTGAAAGCGGCGACCTTTTAGTTTTAAACAATAGCAGGGTTATACCTGCCAGGATTATGGGGCGAAAAGACGACAGCCAGATGAAAGCGGAAATCCTACTGTTGCGCCGCCTGGAAAGCAACGTATGGGAAGCGCTTGTCCGCCCCGGCAGAAAGATTGCCGTGGGCACAAAAATCGTATTAGCTGATACACAACATGCTGGGGGTAAGGAAGTAAAAGCTGAGGTACTCGAGCTGCAACGGGACGGCATCAGAACGATTCGCTTTTCAGATGACAGCTTAATTCAGAAAGCCGGTCAGATACCGTTACCGCCCTATATACATACTTCTCTGGCAGATGCTGAACGGTATCAAACGATATACGCTCAGGCCAGTGGCAGCGTAGCTGCGCCCACGGCCGGACTCCATTTCACGTCTGAACTGATGGATAAATTACGCAAAAAAGGAGTTCGATTGGCCTTTGTCACCCTTCACATCGGGCTGGATACTTTTCGTCCGGTTCGTGTCGAGGACCCGAGCCGGCACACCATACACAAGGAATACGGCCGGCTCACTTCAGAAGTGGCGGCTATGGTTAATGAGACAAAGAAGCATGGTAAAAAGGTGATAGCTGTGGGCACCAGCACCGTGCGACTTTTGGAGGCTGCAGCTCGAAACGGCCGGATTCACCCTTTTGAGGGATGGGTGGAGCTATTCATCATACCGGAATACAATTTTTGTGTTACGGATGTCATGGTTACCAACTTCCATCTGCCCAGGTCGACATTGCTTATACTGGTCTCAGCTTTCGCAGGCAGGGATTTTATTCTAAGGGTTTATGAGCAGGCCAGAGACCTGAAATACCGGTTTTATAGTTTCGGCGATGCCATGCTGATTCTTTAGGCACTTTACATAATAAGCCTTCGGTTTAGTTTTGTCCCGGATAGCTCTTCAAAGCTATAGCTTTGCCAATTAATCATCATATCTATATAATTTATTTCATTCCGAATGGAAGGAGATAGCTGTAACTAACTGAGATGTGCGGTATTATCGGCTATTGTGGAAAGGGATCCGCGGCTCCGATCGTTCTGGAAGGTTTAAGGCGGGTGGAATATCGGGGCTATGACTCAGCGGGCATGGCCAGCCTGTCCAACGGGCGGCTATTCGTTACCAAAGACATCGGCAAGCTCGAAGATATCGAGCGTAAACATAAACTAAGTTCAATGCCGGGTGGTACCGCTGTAGGGCACACCCGCTGGGCTACTCATGGTGGTGTAACTCAAGCTAATGCGCATCCCCAATGCGATTCCACCGGAACGATAGCCGTCGTACACAACGGCATAATCGAAAATTATCAGGAACTGCGCCGGCAGCTCATTAACGAAGGACATCGTTTTACCTCGGAAACAGATACGGAAGTTATTCCACATCTGATAGAAAGTGAGATGAAAAAGGGGGCATCTCTGGAGGCTGCGGTTCTGGCGGTGGCGCCCAAGCTCCAGGGCTCGTATGCTTTCCTGGCCGTATCGTCCAGCGACTCAGATAAAATCGTGGCCACAAGAAAAGATAATCCACTGGCCATGGGTATAGGCAAGGAGGGCTATTTTATTGCCAGCGACGCACTGGCCTTCTCCGGCCTGGCCAACGAGCTTTTGCCTTTAGCTAACACTGAAATTGCGGTGCTGACTAAAAAAGGGATTGAATTATTCGATGCTGACGGCAACAAGGTAACAAAGAAATCCAGAAATATCGATTTGCAGTGGTGTGAAAGCGATAAACAGGGTTACCAGTACTTCATGTTAAAGGAAATTATGGAGCAGCCGCAGACTATAAAAGCAGCTGTCAATCAAGATAAAGATAGCTTCACCAAGATTGCCATGGATATCCTTAGAGCGGGACAGGTGATAGTCACAGCCTGCGGCACCTCACGATACGCCGCGCTGGTCGGAAGGTATCTCTTCTCCAAAGTCGGCAGGAAGTTTTGCGACGTGGTTATGGCCTCGGAATTTCATTATTTCGCCGACTCCGTCGATAAAAATACTGTAGTCCTGGCTGTGTCGCAAAGCGGCGAAACACTGGATGTAATCGAGGGTGTTAAAAGGGCCAGGGATGCCGGCGCACAGATTATTTCCATCGTTAACCGACCGTATTCCCAGCTGTCAGAGATGAGCCACCACGTTATCAATCTTAATTGCGGCCCGGAGCTTTGCGTGGCAGCTACGAAGTCGTTCATAAGTCAATTAGTCGTTTTTTATCTCTTATCATTTGCAATGACCAATTCGTTTGATAAAGCCGCAGCCAGTGTCAAAAACATAAGCCAGAAGGTGGCCAGCACTATCGAATCGAACGACCATAAACTCAGTGAGCTTAGCCGTGAAATGAAGGACAAGAACGACTTTTATTACATAGCCAGAGGCATCAATTTTGCCATCGCCTCAGAAGGTGCTTTGAAACTTAAAGAAATCTCTTATATTCATGCCGAAGGTATGCCGGCCGGTGAATTAAAGCACGGTACACTGGCGCTGATCGAGCCGGGCACGCCCGTAGCCGTCATCTGTCCTGACGACTACACGCACCATGAGACTTTGAGCAATGCCATTGAAGCCAAATCACGAGGCGCTTATATCATCGCGGTATCCGACAAAAAGAATGAAATTTATGATTTCTGGATTAAGATTCCCAAAGTCGATGAGCTGTTATATCCCATAGTTACTGTGGTTCCGCTTCAGTTGCTGGCATATCATCTGGCGGTCAGTCGCGGATATGATCCGGACCGGCCGAGGAACTTAGCCAAGTCGGTAACGGTGAAATAGGTAAAGCAAAAAGCTCGATGAACTCAATAACTCAAAAAACTGTGAAGACTAAGCCGAAGATAATCGCCGCCATCCCTTGCTTCAATGAGGAGAAGTTTATCGGTAATATAGTTAGCAGGGCCAGAAAATATGTAGATGAAGTAATTGTGGTGGATGATGGCTCGACCGATAAAACTGGACTGGCTGCCAGTAAAGCTGGAGCTAAAGTTGTAACGCATAAAAAGAGGCGGGGGGCCGGGGCGGCCACGCGGTCTGCCTTTGACGCCGCAAAGAAATACAATGCAGGTATAGTGGTAACCCTGGACGGTGATGGGCAGCATAATCCTGATGAGATACCACAGCTCTTGGAACCGGTTCTTTCAGGTACGGCAGATTTGGCAATAGGTTCGCGGTTTCTGCGGCAAAATTCACAAGCACCGCCAAAGTACCGCAAATTCGGCATTGATGTTATCACCTGGCTGTATAACATAGGTTCCAGAGTCAAGGTATCTGATTCTCAAAGTTGCTTTAGAGCTTATTCCAGAAGGTTAATCGAGGCCTTAAACATCACTGAAGACGGCTTCGGTTTCAGTGTGGAGGCCCTGATTCAGGCCCGGAGAAAAGGCTTCATAATTAAGGAGACGCCCATATCCTGTATCTATCACTCTAATGGCTCTACGATTAATCCGATATCTCACGGCCTTGGTGTTGCCTGGAGCATCATAAAGATACGCTCAAAGGACTGACTGCTTAATCTGGCGAGGAGAAATGAAAATGGGATTTAAGAGTAAGAATGTGTTTATCACCGGGATGAGCGGCTTTGTCGGTTCACACCTCGCCAAGCACCTGCTGAACGAAGGGGCTAACGTTTTCGGTCTGGTCAGGAGGAGAGCCGATGGCGCCGTTCCACAAAACCTCAAATACCTGGGCATCGAAAAAGAAGCCAGAGTATTAGAGGGTGATGTACGGGATGTATCCAGTATTGCCTTTGCTCTTGACATCAGCAAGCCGGACGTAATTTTTCATCTTGCAGCCCAATCTTATATTCCGAGTTCGTTTTCCTGTCCCGGAGAAACCATGGAGATAAATTGCCTGGGTACCGGAAATCTGCTGGAGGCGGTTAGAAGCAAGGAACTAAGTCCGGTTATAGTATTTGCCGGGAGCAGCGAAGAGTACGGGCTGGTCTTTTTTTCGGATGCCCAGTATCGGCAGGCCAAAGATAAATACGGCGTGATTTTCCCCGAACCCGTCAGTATTCCTGAGCTGCCGATCACCGAGAATAATCCGCTGCGACCTATGTCACCTTATGCTGTCACTAAGATATACGCCGACTATCTCATGAGAAATTATCATACCTGTTTCGGCCTGAAAACGGTGGTATCGAGGGGATTTAATCACGAGGGAGCGGGAAGGGGCAAGGTGTTCGTGACATCGTTGATTACCCGGCAGGTCATGCAATTTAAGCGTGGCGATGTCGATAAACTGACGATTGGCAATGTGAATGCCTTCAGAGATTGGTCACATATCCAGGATATCTTAAAAGGATATTGTTTACTGGCTGAGAAAGGCAAATACGGAGAAGTTTATAATCAGGGCTCAAGAAGAACTAATTCGGTATTAAGCTATATTCTGCTGAGCCTTGAATGCGCCGGCTACACAGTGGGAAAAATTGAAACGGTTAGCGGTGATAAGAAGGTAGATAATCCTACTGAGGTTGATAACTCGGAGATGTTTGGCGTTAAATTTGAAAAGACCAAAGTAGACAGGCTGATACTGGAAGGCAAGCTGGAGTTTCAGCTTTTGGACTCGGGAATTGTTGCCACTACAAATAAGGGCAAAATTGTTATTGAATTTGATAAAGAAAGGTTCAGGCCGGCTGAGGTACCCATTTTGCTGGCCGAGACGGGTAGAATCTCACAGCTTGGCCTAAAAACGAAATACGGCCTTCGGGACGTCATTAATGACCAGCTTAACTACTTCTTGGACGCTTCGCGTTAGAGATTTCAGGATGGTTTCTGATAGTGTGTTTTAAATCAGAGTAAAAACCTGCCTTGAATGCGCCTTGATACATCAATATTAAGGAGGAGCCATGCAAAAGGTTGTTTCGGTAATAGGAGGGGCCGGTCACGTGGGTTTACCTCTCTGCCTCGTTTTAGCCAACTGCAACTATCGCATTTACGGAATAGATAGCGATGACGTTAAGAACAAAGTCATAATGAAGGGTAAGCTTCCGTTTATCGAGGAGCAGGGCGAAGAATATCTTAGACAGGCTCTAAAAAGCAATAACCTTGTTATGACGTCCGACGCTTCCAGGATAAAAGAATCAGATATTGTAATTATTGTCCTTGGTACACCCACAGACGAGAATCTAAATCCGTTAATCTCTCCGCTTACTCAGATGATAAAGAGTAATAAAAAAAATTTAAGGAAGGGACAGCTAATTATTCTTAGAAGCACTGTCACTCCGGGAACAACAGAAATAATTAAGAACCTCCTCGAGACCGACACCAAATTTAAGATTGGCAAGGATATATTTCTTGTTTATGCTCCAGAAAGAGTGTTTCAGGGTAAAGCGATTATAGAGCTCCAATCGTTGCCTCAGCTTGTCGGCGCTTTTGATGAGAAAAGCTATGAGCTGGCTGAAAGGTTTTTTTCCACGTTCTTGCAGGACAGATGCTTCAGGATGACGCCGACAGAGGCTGAAATAGGTAAGCTTATTACTAATATGGCTCGATATGTTGAGTTTGCCTTAACCAACGAATTCTATCTCATTGCCGACCAGTTCGGAGTGAATATTAACAAAATCATAGACGCGTGCAATTACCATTATCCCAGGTTGAATATTCCAAGACCGGGACCGAATGTCGGCGGCCCGTGCCTGTATAAAGATGGATGGTTTCTGCTGGAGCGATTCCCCTTTCACGGAATAATTTCCACTGCCTTTAGAGTGAACGAGGGAATGACGATGCAAATAGCCTTAAAACTGCGTCAGGTTCCTCATATTAAGAAAGTAGCCATTCTGGGGCTGACTTACAAGGCGGGCAGCGATGACGTAAGGAATTCTTTGAGTTTCAAGCTGAAGAAACAGCTCGAGCATATCTACGACCTTGTGTTAGTTGATCCTTATCTTAAAGATTATGAAGATATGAAGAGAATCAAGGGCAGCGACGCTGTAGTCCTGATGACGCCGCATGAGGAATTTAGCGATCTCAAGAAGCTTATGAGTCTGGTGGCAAATGACGAATGCCTTTATGTGGATATCTGGGGTTTCTGGGAGGTGATGAAGTACAAGTCGCGGAACGGGTATTTCTGGGGTAAGGAGGCGAGGAGTGAATATACTCGTCTGCGGTAGCGAAGGCTCCTTGATGGGGAGTGTTATTCCTTATCTACTGAAGGCGAACCACAGTGTTAGAGGAGTAGATAACTATTTCAGATATGGCAGGAAGCAAAGAAAAAGGGATTATGAGTTTATAGAAGGCGACCTGTGCGATGTTGACGTGGCTGACAGAGTATGTAAGGGCATGGATATTGCCTTCCAGGGCGCCGCTAGGATATATGGTGTGAGTGGTTTTCACAAATATGGCGCTGACATACTATCCGAAGATACAACCCTGCATAAAAACATTATTCGTGGAGCCCTTAAACATAAAATTGAAAAGCTAGTTTACATCTCTTCTTCGATGGTATACGAAAGAGACACTAATGTTCCGTCCAGGGAGAGCGATGTGGATGATATGCCGGTTCCACTTACCGATTACGGCCTGTCCAAACTAATCTGCGAAAGACTGTGCCGCGCCTTTCATAAACAGTATAGCCTTAAATATTCTATCTGGCGGCCGTTCAATATCATCACTCCGTTTGAGGAAGCGGCGGATGAGACCGGCATTTCACATGTATTCGCCGATTTCATTAAAAAAATTGTGATAAAAAAACAGAACCCTGTAAAGGTCCTTGGGGATGGCGACCAGATAAGGTGTTTTACATGGATAGAGGACGTAGCCGGGGCCATAGCCCGTTACTCATTTCATGGTGAAACCGACAATGAAGCGTTCAACTTGGGCAATCCCGAGCCGGTTAGTATGAAGGAACTTGCCCTTAAAATCCACAAGTTAGCCATTGATAAAGGCATTCTTCCAAAGAACAGGCAACTAAGTTTTACCTATCTGCCTACCTATGAAGACGATGTGAAAATTCGGATTCCTTCTGTCGAGAAGGCAAAGGCAGTACTGAACTGGGAACCTACGGTAAAACTTGATGAGGCACTGAATAGATGCCTCGACGTATCCATAAAGCATGGCTTACATAAAAAATGAAAATACTGGTAATTGCATCGACAATCGACCTCAAAAACAAGCTTGGCTGCACTCCTGCCTGGTGGCAGCTGCTCAAAGCGTTCTATGAAACGGGCAACGAGGTCATCGTCATACCGTACCTTGGTGATCCCGTGGAGAGCCTGTGGTGGAGAACTTATGATAATCCCTGCCGTAGAGAAAGTATTATCTACAATCGTTTCCTGGAAAGCAGGAAGAGGGCGGGAAAATCACCCAGCGAAAAGACTTTAATTTCCCCTGTGGCCGAGCAACTCATAAAGCATTACATCAGACCGGCATGGGAAAAGCACCTGACAAGTGTCCTCCAGAGAGAAAAGGAGACCTCGCTGCTTCTGTTCATGAGTGTTCCCATAAACCACATGACCGGCATACCTTCAAAAATCAGGAAACAATTCCGAATTCCCGTCGTTTTTTACGATGGGGACATGCCGACGATCTTGCCTCAATATACTGTAGGCAGAGGCTTCAAGTTTGACTACTATCGTGATGCTAATCTCTCTGAGTACGACGCCTTTTTCACCAACTCGAAGGGATGCGTGCCTGATTTAAAAAAGATTGGAGCTAAAAACGTTCACCCTCTATACTACGGCGCAGACCCTGACCTGGTGGCTCCAGTTGAGGTTGAAAAGGATATAGATATATCCTTTTTTGGATATGGCAGCGAGTTTCGTGAAGAGTGGATGGAGAAGCTAATCACCATACCCAGCCGTAAGATGCCCGATGTAAAGTTCGTAGTCGCGGGTGCTGGTTTTGATTTGGACCTGGGCAATGCCAGGATGATAGGCGACCTTTCCTACAGTGAGTGGCGACAACTTTCCTGCAGAAGTAAAATTAACCTCAATATAACCAGATGGTCGCACACCAACGTATATGCCTCGTCTACATGCAGGCCGTTCGAATTGGCCGCCTTCGGCAGCTGTATAGTTTCACAGCCCTATAGCGGCATAGATGAATGGTTTGAAGTGGGCAAGGAAATTGTCGTGGTGAATAGTGCCGATGAAGCGATAGGAACGTATAAACGCTTGCTTAAGGATGGCAAGAAAAGAGACGAAATGGGCAGAAG
>CAYPRI010000056.1:0-2083 GCA_964413085.1 uncultured Dehalococcoidales bacterium | reverse complement strand
CCTGGGGGCCGATGTACCTGTCCTGAGACAAATAGTTGGCTTTATTTTCCTCACCTTCATTCCGGGAATCCTTATTCTAAGAATCCTCAGAATCCATAATATCAGCTGGATAGAGAGCCTGGCATACTCAGTAGGACTGAGCCTTACCTCCGTTATGTTTATCGGAGCGTTTGCCGACTTTGCACTATCTTCAGTGGGCGTCTCCAGGCCGATTTCACTGCTGCCGATTACAGTAGTTCTAGCTGTATTCATGCTGATACTCATGGCCATTGCTTACGTGCGTGACAGGGGCTTTGAAGGTAACACGAAAATAACATGGCCTGCCAGGTCGCAGCTGGCCTCAATTTTATTCCTCGTATTTCTGCTTCTGCTGACTATTCTCAGCATCACATTAATAGACAAGTTTCAAAGCAATATTCTGTTACTTATAGTGCTTTTGGCAGTAGCAGGTATAATCGCTCTGGCTGCCTTTGGCAAATTTATACAATCAGGATTATACCCTCTTGCCTTATTTATAATTGGTATCTGTCTGCTATATCAGACATCACTATTGTCTCTATACCCCGTCGGCACCGATATCTATACCGAGTATCATTTTTATCATTTAGTCGCCAGCAATGGTTTTTGGAATTCTTCAATTGCCAATACGGTTAATTCCTGCCTTAGTATAACCATGGTGGCGCCGATTTACTCGTTAATAATGAACATAGATGGTAATTGGATATTGAAGGCCGTTTACCCTGTGTTCTTTGCGCTGGTTCCTCTGATTATATTCCATATTTGCAGTCAGCAGATGAGTTCCAAAAAGGCGTTTCTAGCCGCGATTTTCTTCATCATAGTGCCAACCTTCTCCTTAGAGTTACCGGCCCTGGGACGACAGCAGATCGCCGAGCTTTTCCTCGTCCTGGTAATACTGCTACTGATAGATAGAAAGATAAACTGGAAGCCCAGGTTAGCCCTGCTGGTTATTTTCTCGATGTCTATGGTTGTGGCTCACTACGCTCTGGGCATTATCGGTCTTATATACATCGGGATTGGTTTGCCGCTGGTACTCTTGATCAGGAGCCAGGTTTTCAGAAGGGCCTGGGGCCGGCTTACCAGAAGGTCCGGCGGCCTGCCTCAGAGTCTAACACTGCCTGGAGCTCTGCCATGGAAGGGACTGGTCATATTGATAGTCGTTTATTTTGCGTTCGGCATTTTGTGGTATGCAACTATTGCTTCGGGCGTAGACCTGAATCAACTAAAAACACTATGGCATAACCAGGCGGAGATAATCACATCAGGATTTAGCCGGCTCTCAGTAGAGGCCGGTGCTTTTTCCGGATCAGGCCAAGGTACATCGCTGATTCAGACTGCGTTGGGACTCGATTTCGCTCAGGCATCTATGCAGGGTAAGATATTCAGGATTTTCCAGTACATAACGGAGCTGCTTCTGGTTGTAGGATTTCTGAGGCTTGTCTTCAGACCTAAACGCTTGAGATTTACTACTGAATATATTGCCTTTAGCGTAATTAGTGTCGTGCTATTAGCGATATCGCTGTTTATTCCTTATTTTGCCGACCCGCTTAATATAACGCGTATGTATCATATTGTCCTTATCACGCTGGCGCCATTCTGTATCCTTGGTGGCGAAGCTGTCTGGGCAGGAATCAGCTGGACCTGGCATAAAATGAGGCGCTCGATAGCTGATTTCAAAGTTGATGGTGAAGATAACGAGACCGCTCTACGCATCATAGCCTTGGGGGTGCTTATACCGTATTTTCTATTCACCTCCGGATTTATCTACGAGGTGACCGGGCAGAAGGTTACCGATAAAGCCGATATCCCGTACTCTATTGCCTTGAGCAGTTACCGTCTGGACCTGGCTGGAATTTTCAGCCTGCAGGATGGGGCTGCTGCCGGATGGTTGGCGCAGAACGCAGGCGATTCTGCCAACGTCTACGTTGATAGCCATACCGGTAAACTTTTGAAGTTTTTTAATTTTAGGGGCAAGCTGGAGCTATTATCTCAGGACACAGGCAAACTTAAGCCCGATAGTTATATTTACCTGAGTACATGGAACACCACACAAAATGAGCTGACT
>CAYPRI010000055.1:0-10554 GCA_964413085.1 uncultured Dehalococcoidales bacterium | reverse complement strand
CTTTCAACCGGCTTCGGCAGCCACCTACACGGTAACTTTCACAGCGGATAATACCACCGCCGGTTCACTGCGCTATGCAATTACCGAGGCCAACAAAACCTCCGGGCCTCATACCATCAATTTCAGTATACCACGTTCCGACCCCGGCTTTTACTCGGAGAATGCCACACATGGCTGGTGGATTATCCGCCTGAACAGCGCCTTACCCGCGATCAATAAGCCCCATATTTATATAGACGGAACGACGCAGACCATCAACCAGGGTGACACGAATCCCGGAAAAGTGGGAACTGGTGGTACAGTGGGTACCGACAATGTAGTTTTACACCAATACGACAGGCCGGAGATTGAGATTACACCGGCCACGATATCCACGGTTTCCAGCGGGTTGGTTACATCCGCCGATAATACGACTGTACGCAGCCTGGCTATATATGGGTTTGGAGGAACGGGCGCCAGCATAACTAACGCCCAGGTCAGGCTGACCGGCGGCAATAACGTCCTGCTAGAAAATTGCCTGCTGGGTTCGAGGGCTAACGGCACGGACCCGGGATTCGATTCCAAGACTGCCGGTATCTACATCAGCAGTGCACCTACAGGGACCGTGCGCAATAATTACATAGCCTTCAACATCATGGGCATTTATTTCCAGGGCGCCCACAACTTTCTGATAACAGGCAACGAGATATTCAAGAACGCCCTGCGTAACTCTTCATATGATGGACTGGATATGGCTTCAGGCACCAATAATATTACTGTGCGCGGAAATTATATCTGGCAAAACGGCGGCACGGGTATCGACTCATACAACGCTACAGGCCAATTGGCAATTGAAAATAATACTGTAACCAGCAGCGGGGCAGCAGGCGGCAGCGAAAAATGCGGTATGCGTCTCTTCGGCGCGGGCAGTCAGGTAAGTAAAAACATCGTTTTCAGCAACGCCGGCGCCGGCATCATTGTGCCACCACTTTTCGGTACTATTTACTCTGAGAATATTACTCTCAGCCAGAATAGCTGCTATTCCAACGGCGGCCTCGGTATCGACCTCATCCGAGTGGGAGGCTCACGAGATTATGGAGACGGCGTTAATTATAATGATGGTATCTATGTTTTAGCCTGGGGCGACCGGGGATTAGATTTCCCTATCCTCACATCATCCACACTGGCTGGTGATATATTGAATATATCAGGTTACATAGGCACGGACAACACCAGCGCGACTTTCCGCAATAGCAAGTTGGAATTCTTCAAGGCTGCGACAGACCCTACAGGTTATGGGGAGGGGCGCACTTACCTCGGTGCCCATACCATGATAAGTGCCGATAACAGCTTTTCCTGCACGATCGATGTGAACGGTAAAGGCCTGCTCAGCACCGATTCGATCACTGCCACGGCCACCGACCCAGCCGGCAACACCAGTGAGTTCTGCTTGTGCCGGCAGTTAAGCGTGGTACAAAACCCCGTCCTTTCACTCAGCGTGACACCCCCTGCCTATGGCTATGCCGGCCAGAACGTGACCTACAGCGGCGCTGTCCGTAATGTCAGCACCAGCACGGCCTACAACAATGTGCTCACGTGGCAGCTGCCCAACGAATTTACTTATGTGAGCTCCAGCGGCGGCACCTATAATCTGGTCACGCGCGCAGTCACCATCTCCGTCCCCACTATCACGGCAGGCCAGGAGATAACCGGCTATGTAACTGTGCAGATAAATCCCGGTGTGCCCGACGGCACCGTGGTTACGACCGGCTCTATACTTACATGGCAGAACCAGCTCGGCAACCCGCTGGGGCCGGTCAACCACAGCTCCAGCATCGTGGTCTACTCAACCCCGCAGCTGACTACGCAACTCTTCCCACCTGGTTACGCCTTCTCCGGCGAGAATATCCTCTACACCGGTGTCCTGCACAACTACAGCAGCGGAACCGCCGTAAATACTGTATTGACTTTCCAGCTTCCCGGGCCGCAGATGTCTTTTGTCAGCGCCTCCCGGGCTGCTGTTATCAGTGGCGATAACGTCACCTTCAACCTGGGCAGCATCACTCCCAATACAGATATGTCGGGTAGCATGACAGTGCACATCGATGCCTCCACCCCCGACGGCACGGTGTTGCACCTGACCACGCTGCTTTCCTGGCAGGATGCGGCAGGCAATTCCTACGGCCCGCAGGAGCGATACTATGACCTCACCATCTACCAGCGCCCGCAGCTCACCATCACCAAGGAAGGCCCCCCAGAGGCCGTTATCGGCTCCAACTACACCTTCACCGGCACCCTGGCCAATGTCGGCAGCGGTCAGGCTGAAAACGCTGTGCTGGTCGATTACCTGCCCGCCGGACTGACCTTCGTCAGTTCCAGCCACAGTGCCGTTTATAACTCCACCGACCGCACCGTCACCTGGCAACTGGGCAGGATCAGCAGCGGCAGTTCCATACCAGGCTGGATCAACGTGCTGGTGGATAATACCACTATCAATGGCTCACATCTCATCAATAATTTCCAGGCTACCTGGTCGGATAATCTCTCCAACCCCTACGGTCCAGTATCGACCTCAAGAGAGATCATCGCCTACAGCAGCCCGCAGTTAACCATAACCAAGGAGGGTCCTGACGAAGCAACCGTCGGCTCTTATATCACCTTCACCGGCACCGTGACCAACGTGGGCGGCCTGCCCGCCGAGAACACTGTGCTGGTCGACTACCTGCCAACCGGCCTGTCTTTCGTCGGCTCCAGCCACGGCGCCGTTTATGACCCGGCAATGCGCACGGTCACCTGGCAACTCGGGCATGTGGACAGCGGGGTCGCCATGCCCGGCTGGATCACCGTGCAGGTCGACAGCTCTGTGACCAACGGCAGCCGCCTGACCAACAACTTCGCTGTGACATGGCAGGACGGCGGCGGCAACAGCTTCGGCCCGGCCAACGCTAATAAACAGGTCATCGCCCGCACCAACCCGCTGCTCTCTATCAGCAAAACAGGCCCTGAATACGGGCGGCCGGGTAATAACCTTACTTTCACCATCAGCCTGGCTAACTTCGGAGGCCTCAACGCACAAGATATCACCCTGGTGGATACCCTGCCGGACAAATACTCATATGTAAGTTCCAACCCGGCCGGCGCCTACAGCGGCGGCAACGTTATCTGGAGCCTCGGCTCTCTGGCTCCCGGCGCTAGCACGTTCGTATCACTGACGGTGCTGGTCGACAACACCACGGCCAATAACACCCCGCTGGCCAACGGCGCCATAGTCACGTGGAAGGACAGCCCGGGCAATACCTTTGGCCCCACCAGCACCTCCTTCACCACCACCATTTATGCTGTCCCCCACCTATTGGTAAGCAAGTCCGGCCCGCACACAGCCAACCCGGGCGATAATTGCACCTACACTATCATGCTCACTAATATATCTGACGCAGCTGCTCTCAACACCACCCTCAACGATATACTCCCGACAGGCATGAGCTTTGTCAGCTGCAGCGATGGGGGCACATACAACATCCCCTTCGGCATGGTAACCTGGGATTTGGGCACGGTCGCCGGCAATAGTTCCCGCCAGGTTTCAATCACACTCCGTGTTGACCCGTCGCTCATACAGGAGACGTCGCTGACCGACTCGGCCGCGGTTATCTGGAAAGACTCCTTGGGAAATGACTACGGGCCAGCGGTGGGCAACTTCTCAACTCTGGTTTCACCCTTCCCGGAACTGTCCATATCCATAACCGGACCAGCCAGCGGCCAGAGCGGCATAGCCCTGACCTTCACCGTTATCGTCACCAACAGCAGCAATACTATGATGGCCAGCAACGTCTTCGCGCAGTTCATTATCCCCTCGGGTTGCACCTACAACAGCTCCAGCAATGGAGGTTCTTATGCAGCCGGAACGGTCACGTGGAACCTCGGCTCCCTGGCCGCCATGGGCTCACGGCAGTTCACCATAATCACAACTCCCTCCACCGCGCCGGTTGGCTCGGATGTTATCTCCACCTCGGCGACAGTCTGGCAATATCCCTCCGGCTCTATACATGGACCCAGGTTCGCTGCTATGAATACCCGGATTGAAGCGGCACCTCCAACACCACCACCTCCTCCTCCTGCTCCCACTTACACACTACCTCCTCCGGTCACACCGCATTCATCAGCAACGGTCAGCACTCTCAACAACCCGCCACCGATGCAGCTGCCTTATATTTATATTGAAAGCGCCTCCATCTCCACTTTCGAGACTGAGCCCAATTCTCCTGTTCTGGTCACCGCCACCGTTGCCAACAAGGGCACGGTCAACGGATCTGCCAAAATCAGACTCTATGTCAACGGCTATGAAGAGCCGGGGCAGGCAGTCATGCTTGCCAGCGGCCAGAGCCGCACCCTGACCTTCGACGTCTCCAGGTCGGAGCCGGGCACCTACCAGGTTTACGTCAACGGCACTTCAGCCGGAAGCTTCAAAATCAGCGACAATTTCGGTAACAATGTCATTCTCGTTATCAGTTCCCTCTGCCTGCTGGGCGCGCTGTTCATCGCTATCCTGATGGCACTGCGCCGCAAACAAAGCTACTCTTAAGGGCATCGTTCAATTCTTTTCTATGAAAATAATTGTTGCAGCGCTGGGATTAGCCTTTTACCCTCAAACAGTAGTTCGGGAACTGTCCCCAATGCCCCACTTAGCTTCAAAAACCGACCACATACTGTACCAAATAAAGAACTCGTGTTTGGGAAAAAGAGACTCATTCTTGCGCTGGAGCGACTTTTTACGACATGCCTACAGCTATAATAATATGAGATGCCCAGTGTTAGATTTTATTCTTATAGCAGTTTATAGCGACGAATCCCGCCGATTTAAAGTATCCGGAAACAGAAGTTTCGTGCTGATAGGTAATTTGTCCCGGAGGCTGAAAAAGGGTGCTTTGGTACTGCACTATGTTAAATCCGGCCTTTTGTAGGATGCTTTCTATCCCTCGTTTGGAGAAAAATCGCACCCTGCTGTAAATAGAGCGTCCTCCTTTCGCTTTAGCCTCATAAAATTCCACCCAGGGGCTGCCCTTAAGCAATAGCCCCATCACCAGTCCACCCTGAGGTGACAGCACCCGCCATGCCTCTCGTAGCACTTTGTCTGGTTCATCAACAGCTTCGAGAGCGAATACAATGAGCACGCCACCGAAAAATATATCGTGGAATGGAAGCTTTTCACCATAGCCCCCTATAACTTTGATACCTCTGGTCGCTGCAATGCGAAGCATTGCCGGCGCGGGGTCTAACCCGTATTCTACACCTAAAGCCTGAGCAAAACGCCCCGAACCGACTCCTATCTCGAGATAAGGATGGCTATACCTGTGGAGAAAGGGCTTAAGGCAATCTACTTCCATGGCAAATGTAGTTTTGCCCGCCTCGGTTTCATACCAGGCATCGTATCTGTCAGCATAATCGTTAAAAGTTTTTCTTACCACGGTTTCGGTATTCTATGTGTAACGAAAGGCATAACGCAGCTTCCTAGAAACCGGTTCTCATACCTTGCATCCATTCACCAACTTCACCATTATTTAATCTGCCCTCTGTCGCCGACTTGGCATATTGCCTAGTCTGCTGCTGTTCTTCGGAGGTGACAATTTTCTCAATAACAAAATCGAACAAAGGATTTAACCAACCGTGAAGCCAGCGAAATACCGCCGATTTCTCTTTTAGTGATATCTTATAAAACCTTATGCAGTTATAACATGCTGGAGTTCGGACTATGTACTCTCCGGTGTCAATATGGTGAATACGAGATAACAAACGCATGCCCAACTTCAAAGGCTCTCGCATCAGGCGAAACCATGGGGCACGCTGATAAGCTATTGTAACCAGTTTTAAGGTACAATTTCCGCAAACAGCATTTTTCTGCTCTGAGTCCATTATATTAGCCCTGTTGACAACCCTATTCCGACGGTTACTAGCATAACACCAACAACGTATTGCACGGTGTGGATGGTTATTTTCTTGACCAGCCGCGACCCGACAAACGAACCGATAAAGGCAAAAACCGTAGCAGCTAGTACCAACATCCAGACATCATTGCCAATATGAGTAAAATTAGCAGTGTAGAAGGTGGCGCTATAGACAACGAGACGGACGATATCCACAATAAAAGCGCACACAGCGTTGGTACCCACAAAAGCATTTGTGTCCAGTCCGCTCTTTATTAAAAAAGCGGAGCGCATGGCTCCCTGATTACCTGACAGCCCTCCAAAAAAGCCCGATAGGATACCGCCAAAAGGAAGGTATTTTCGATCAAAGGCCAATTTCTGGAGTTTCGGTATCAGGTCAAAAAGGGCGAACCCGATAATTAATATACCAATCACCAATTTGACCAGTGTCAGTTCGAATAACTGGCCACCGATTTGATAAGAAGCTATAGCCGGCATCCAGGACAACCAGCCCAGTAACCAAGCACCGGCAATAGCTGCCAGGGCGGCTGTCAGAGCAAAACGATAAACTACTTTCCAGTCTGCATCCCGCCCTACCAATATTATCTTGAAGATATTGTTAGCCAGATGTACTACAGCGGTTGCAGCTATTGCTACTGATATTGGAAAGAAAAGAGCAAAGGCCGGCATGAGCACCGTGCCCAGTCCAAAACCAGAGAAAAGGGCCAGAACAGAAACAAATAATGCCGTAATAGATATGACTACGTATTCCATGCAGTAATTACCTTTTTCTATTCATTGAGCTCGTCTGATAATTCTTTAATCTTGTCATACGATTGCATAAGGGCTTGTTTACCGCCTTCAGTAATACGATAGTACTTGCGCATCTTACCGCTTATAACAGTTTTTTCAGACAGAAGAAACCCATTGCTCTCCATCTGGTGCAGTATGGGATAAAGTGTGCCGGGGCTCATTCGATAGCCATGTCTTTCCAGCTCCTTTATCAGGTTCAACCCGAAAACCGGCTCCTTGGAAGCATGATACAGGATATGCAGCCGGATAAATCCTAGGAACAGGTTCCTAAATACTTTATCGTTATACGATAACGCCATTCGATATTATCTTACTACTAAAGAATATAATCGGTCAAATGAGACCAAAAATAATAACCATCTGTAAAAATTGGCTGTAGGATAATTGCTCTATGCATGGCATATTTCAAGCGGGAGATGCAAGGATGCCAATTTAAAAATAGCTTCTTTTGTTTGTATTTGACTCTGTCATTTGTGTGGTGATAAGATAACCATATTAGTGATTACTAATAGACCTATATGTTGAATGAGTCGGAAACCAGTATTGAGAAGCAGGCTGCTCTGTTTGGTGTGTTAGCTGATCCGACACGGTTGAAGCTAATAAAACTCCTTGCCCAGCAACAAGAGCCAAATGCTCTTTGCGTGAACGCTCTGGCCTATCGTCTGGGGGTAACTCAGTCAGCCGTTTCCCAGCACCTTAACGTGCTTAAAAAGGCTGGCATGGTAAAAGGGGAGAAGCGTGGCTATCACGTTCATTACTTTGTGAGCAAGGAAGAGCTAAAGCATTGTATTGAATTGGCGGCAGCAGTTCTTGACCCGGATAACAAAGGTCAAATGTAACTTTGAAATATAAATGTTGCTCTAAGGCACTGTAGCACGCAGAAATAAAATTTTAGGAGGTATCGTGAAAACGCTTTTAGTATTCAACCGAAATCCTTATGATGGGACGGATGTAACCTGGAATGCCCTTAGACTTGGAGAGAAATTACTTGAAAGGGGGTCGGAGCTAAAAATATTCCTGATGAATGATTCTATTGATCTGGCTAAGGAAGGGGTTACGCCTCCAGAGGGATACTTCAACCTGACTGAAATTCTCCAGGGACTGATGGGAAGAGGAGTCCCTGTGAAAGTTTGTGGCACCTGCCTAGTGCGCTGTGGGATTCATAAAAATAAGCCGCTGATAAGCGGGGCTATTGAGGCCAAGATGCCTGAGTTGGCGGAGTGGATTATGGAATCTGACAAGGTTGTTTCGTTTTAATAATGGCAGAAGTGGCTGAGAAAACAGGAAAAAATACTATTATTCAGGTAGCAGGACTTACCAAGAGCTATGGTGAAGTTCTTGCTGTTGACAATATCAGTTTTCAGGTCAATCCGGGAGAGATGTTCGGTTTTCTCGGGCCCAATGGTGCTGGCAAAACTACCACCATCAACGTACTTACTGGTCTGGCTAGGTTGGACTCAGGTGCTATTCAAATCGGTGGCATAGACTGTACCAAGAATCCTAAGGCAGCGCAGCATATGGTCGGTATTGTCCCCGATGAGAGCAATCTTTACCCCGAGCTAACCGGCTTCGAGAACCTTTGTTTTTGTGCAGCGCTTTATGGGATGCGAAAGGCCGAACGCCAGACACGAGCAAGGGAACTTATGGATACCTTTGGTCTTAGCAACGCTGCCGACCGTAAATTTGCCGGCTACTCCAAAGGGATGAAGCGCAAGCTCACTTTTGCCGCCGGTATTATCCATCAGCCTCCTATCCTGTTCTTGGACGAACCTACTACAGGTATCGATGTTGCCAGTGCTCGTCAGGTAAGGCAGATAATCTCTAGCCTTCATAGTAAAGGGACTACCGTGTTTCTCACAACACATTATATTGAGGAAGCTGAGCGACTTTGCGAGCGGATTGCCTTCATTGTCAACGGACGAATTGTGCGGATTGACCGCACAGCCGACCTTTTACAACCTGTTCGGGGCAAAAATATACTGATCCTTTCTACTCTTAATGCCTCGGACAATTTATCTGAAGAAATGCCACTGTTTTTCCCGCAGCATCAGTTCCAGTTCACTTTCGGGCAGATCCGTGTCGAATCCCAGGAAGTAGTTGATGTTGCCCCTCTTATGCGCTTTCTTGAAGAACGAGGAGTTCAGGTAACTGAAGCCCGCAGGCATCTTCCGTCTCTGGAGGATGTTTTTGTCCAGGTTACGGGCATTGAGGCGGGTTTAATGAAGAAGGAGAAAGAAAAAACCGGAGGTGGGGGAAATCAATGAAAGGCTGGATCGCTTTTTTGAACATCCTGATCAAAGACATGAGGTCATATTATCTCAAGCCGCCCAACATCAGTTGGGGAATCATCTTTCCTTTAGCTTGGACAGGGATGTTCTTCATCAGGTCCGGTAGTGGGTTGGAAAGTGTCCTGGCGCTTCTACCTGGTGTAATGACCATCTCGATTCTCTTTGGGACCACATCGATGCTGGCAGTAACTATTACTTTCGAGAGGAGAAGCCGGTCATTTGAAAGATTGCTTCTGGCGCCGATCTCTCTGGAACTCCTGATGCTAGCCAAGACTTCTGGAGCTATCTTTTTTGGGATTGTCAATGCCTTTGTTCCTATTATAATTGCTGCATTTCTGGTAGACCTTTCAGGAATTGCATGGTCACTGGTTATACCATCTATTACCCTTATCGGAATAGTATCAACTTTCCTTGGGCTTTTTATCGCAGTTTCGGTCAGCGAGGTCTTCGAAGCGCAAACCTTTTCCAATTTCTTCAGATTTCCCATGATTTTCCTATGCGGACTATTCTTTCCCATCATGTCACTGCCCATATTCATCCGCCCGCTTTCATATATATTGCCTGTAACCTATGGTGTTGACATCCTCCATGGGGCAATCACCGGCGAGCATATATTGCCCTTAACGCTGGACTTTCTTATCCTTGGCGCATTTTGCATCGCTCTATTTGTGTTGAGCCTGCATAATATCAAACGTAGATGGATATCCTGAACTGCCTGAATTTGGATATAGCAACAGTTTAGTAATCAAGGTAAGACGCAAGAAGTTCTATTTGAGGCTCTAGTCAGTCCGTTTCCTAACCCAATGGTGACAGTTACTTTAGAACACAAAAGGAGAGGTTAAAAGTTCTTTGTTCGGTACAGTAAGCTCCACCATGAAGCTAAAATCGCAACCTTTGGAGACAGTTCCCGAACCAACTGTCTGAACAGAAACTTTATTTAAGCACTGTTACCCTCTGGAGATCAGCTAAAGTGATGTAATTACTCTTCTGCTCATCATTGACAATCGGGTTCTATAGACATAAGATATCTTCAGTAGTTTAAACACGATATTTTCGGAAGAGGTTTAGGTAGTGGAGCAGCACATAGGATTTTGTACCAATCCTGACGGTGCTCGCATCGCGTATGCAGTCATCGGCAATGGACCACCCATAGTGATGCCTCCGGGCTATTTTGTGGTAATTAACCCTTATAAGTCAGTGCCAGAAATTCGCAATTATCTCGATAGTTTAGCGCGCTATCATACCGTGGTAATGTACGACATGCGAGGAGCAGGATTGTCGGACCGCAAGCGCACTGACTTTTCTCTGGAGTCAGAGCTTGTAGATCTTGAGACTGTCATCAACCACCTTAAACTGGACAAAGTGGCATTACTCGGAGCGGGCATGGGTGGGCCAATTGCCATCGCTTATGCAGCCAAGTACCCCGAGCGCGTTACCCACCTTGTTCTTTACGGGACTTATGCAAACCACGGAAAATATTTGTCTGAGGAAATCAAGACATCTGAGGTGGTCCCCAAAATTTGGACAGGTGGTTAAGTGAGAGTTTTGCCCCTAAA
>CAYPRI010000054.1:0-10925 GCA_964413085.1 uncultured Dehalococcoidales bacterium | reverse complement strand
GAACAGACTTATCTGCTAGAACTAGAATTATTATCAAAGGGCATGTATTGTTATGATTTGCCCATATTTGATCCCGATTGGCGCGCCAGAGGTTCAGAAATCATGTATTCCGAAAGCTACAAAAAGACGGCCAAAAGATATTCTATCCCTTACGAAGTTTATATAGACGGCGATTATGCAATCATTTATTTTCCGGGCAGCAAGAGTGAGGGTCCCGTTTTCTTATACCAGGATTTTTCAGGCTGGATTATAGACAGGACTGCTGCCTGGGACAACATTCATTATAATCGTTCGAACACGGGCTGGTTTGCCTACGATGGTGATTACCCGTACTTACGATTACTAAAGGAGGTCTATACCTTAGAAAAAGTTAGACTCGATAACGGAGTCCAAGCTTTCGTCATCGCAGACAACTAAACTAGACTCTTGACTAAAGGTATAAAATAGATAAAGCATAAAATTAAAGCGAGGAGGTTGTCATGGATGAATCTGTGGGTAAGGTTGTCACACTGATCGGGTCAAGTAAGGAGTCCTTCGAGAAGGCCATTGCCAATGCTGTGGCAGCGGCAGCCAAGACACTACATGAGATTCACGTTGCCGACGTGCGCAAACTATACGTGCATGTGGAGAATGGCAAGATCACCAACTACCGGGCAAGGGTAAGGGTGGCCTTTGAATACAACCCGAAGTATAAGAAGTAGTAATCCGTTTATCCGCTATAGACTTCTCCCCACTGCCTCGGCGATGGATTTGAGGTAGTTCATCAGGCGGGCGAAGTCTGACGAGGTAAAGGACTGGTGGCCGATGACCGGGGCTTTTTTGTGATTGTAGTGGGCTTCGATGAGCAGGCCGTCGGCACCTGATTCTTTCACCTATATCAGGCGTACCCACCTTTAGTAATGTTGCCCAACATCGCCCCATATCTCCATTTTCAGATTCGGCTGTTTAATGATAGACTTATGGCCGGGAGTAAACCTGCGTGGACCAAACCAGCCTTGAGTTATTGGAATTTCCCAAGGTAAGGGAAATCCTGGCAAACTTCACCTCTTTTTCGGCAAGTAAGGAGCTCGCCCTCAATTTAATGCCGTCGGCCGAACCGCAGGTTATCTCCATTCTATTGGCACAATCGACCGAAGCCCGACGTTTTCTGACTTTAAATCCCGGGGCCTCCGTAGGCAATATCGTTGATTGCCGAGCTGAGGTGGAGATGGCAAGCCGGGGCAAGATACTGGCGAAGTCCACTCTGGTAATCATTAAAGACAGTCTGCAACAGATCCGTTCTCTTCGCTCGGCCGTCGGCAAGCTAAAAGATAAGCTACCCGCCCTATGGAACATCGCCGGTGGTATTAAAGATCTGTCTCACCTGGAAGCCGAAATAGGAAGATGCCTGACGCCTGCGGGTGAAGTACTGGACTCGGCTTCGGATAAACTATCCGGCCTGAGGCAGCGGCTTAAAACAGCTCGTGAAGAAATCCTGGGCCGCCTGGACTCAATAATCAAATCCCGCCACAGCCAGAGATTCCTCCAGGAACCACTGGTTATGATACGCCACGACCGCTACGTCGTTCCCATCAGGGCAGAGATGAGGAAGGAGATCAAAGGCATCGTACATGACATCTCCAACACCGGCGCCACGGTATTTGTGGAGCCGCTGGCAACCGTTGAGCTGGGCAACCAGCTGCGTGAGGCCGCGCTGGCTGAAGAGCAGGAGGTGGAAAGAATTCTCAGTGATTTGAGCAACCAGGTAGGTATCCATTGTGCTGACATAATAAGAAACGTGGCTCTGGCAGCTGAAATAGACCTGGCTCTGGCCAAGGCGAGATATGCGGGAAAGGTCAATGCCACCGAACCCGTTATTGCCGCCGCCGGTAAGGACAGCCCTAGTGCCATAACTAAAACGAATAGACTGCGTCTTATCGGCGCCCGCCACCCGCTGCTTGTGGAAAAAGCAGTCCCTCTGTCTATCGAGATAGGTAACGACTTCTCCATCATGGTCATCAGCGGCCCCAATGCCGGGGGCAAGACAGTAGCCCTGAAGACCCTGGGGCTGCTGACCTTGATGGCACAGGCCGGTATACCTGTACCGGCAGCGCCTGAAAGTTGCATACCTGTCTTCGACGACGTCTTTGCCGATATCGGCGATGAGCAGAGCATCGAACAGATGCTGTCTACCTTTGGCTGGCATATGAGCAATATCGTTCGGATAATCCGGAATTCTACGGGAAACAGTCTGGTGCTGCTGGACGAGCTGGGTACAAGCACTGACCCCGTTGAAGGAGTTGCCCTGGCGCAGTCAGTGCTGTTGCATTTCCTGTCAAAGAGGAACCTGGTTGTGGCTACCACCCATTATTCCGGGCTCAAGGTTTTTGCCCACCAGACAGCAGGATTGAAAAACGCTTCGCTCGACTTTGACCCGCTCACCCTGAAACCAACTTATCACCTCACCATAGGCGTGCCCGGCGGCAGCAATGCACTGTCTATAGCTTCGCAACTGGGCATGGAACCGGAGATTATCGCCGCAGCTAAAGAATTCATGCCTGAAGGGCACCTGGAGATGGAAAGTCTGCTGTCAAGCCTGGGCGACGAAAAGAGAAGGGTGGAAGAGCTGCGCACCAGCCTGGAAAGCGACAAGAGCCAGATCGATGGACTGCGAGAGGAACTCAAGAGCGAGCTTCAACGGCTTAAGGTCGAGGAGAGGAATACTCTGCGCCAGATCAAGGACTACCTCCTGTCGGAAGCCGCTTCGCTGGAAAAAGACATACGTGAGGCCGGCAAGGCTATTCAGAAAGCGAAAACAAAAACAAGTATCGAGCGGGCAAAAAAAGTGCTAGCTGGAGTGTACCGGGAACTGGAAAGCCGCGACTGGCAAACTCAGCAGAGTCATCCTGTTACAGAGGAGACCTCTTCTATTGAAGTGGGTGACCGGGTAAGGCTTATCGAGACTGGACTGGAGGGGACAGTCCTTTCAGTGCTGGAAAATAAAAATGAGCTTGAGATCCAAGCAGGGGACATAAAGGTTAAAATGAAGTCGGCAGGCGTGGAGAAGATTTCATCTTTGCCGACTGCAGCGGCAGTTCAATCGGCAGTGGTGAAAACAGGCAGTAAAAAGAAACCAGGCTCACTCGAGCTTGATCTCCGGGGCAAGCGGGCTGATGAAGTAGAGCCGAAACTCGATATCTATCTAAATGATTCTTTCGTTTCCGGCTTGAGCCAGGTACGCATCATACACGGCCATGGCACCGGCACCGTGAGGCAGATAGTCCACGATTTCATCCGGGGGCATCCTCTGGTAAAGTCATTCGGGCAGGCAGGCAGTAAAGAGGGCGGCAGCGGGGTAACCATAGTGCAACTACAAGTGCCCGGCGGTTAGCGCCTCCATTAAATATAAAGCCAGTACTATCCGGGCAACGCTAGCTCAAACGGAACGCCTTTGTTAACATTGAGCAACAACTTTGAACAGGCATTTGACGCCGGCACCTACATACACCTCCCCACTGCTTCGGCGACGGACTTGAGGTCATTCATGAGGCGGGCGAAGTCAGACGGAGTCAGCGACTGGAGGCCGTCGACCAGGGCTTCCTTTGGATTGGGGTGGGCTTCGATGAGCAGTCCATCGGCACCGGCAGCGATGGCGGCTTTGGCCAGCGCGGGAACCAGCGAGTAGTGCCCGGCGGCATGGCTGGGGTCTACAATCAACGGCAGGTGGCTGGACTTCTTGACCACCGGAACCGAGCCGATGTCCATTGAGAAGCGTGTCGTATCTTCGAAGGTCCTGATGCCACGCTCGCACAGAATCACGTTCTCATTGCCGCCGGCAAGCAGATAGTCGGCGGCCGTAAGCCACTCGGTAACGGTGGCCGAAAGACCGCGTTTCAATAACACAGGACAACGGCTCTTGCCGATTTCGGTCAGCAGCGCGTAGTTCTGCATATTCCTGGCGCCTACCTGTAATATGTCGGCATATTCAGATACGCGGGCAACGTCGTGCGGCGCCACCACCTCGGTGACGATTGGCAGGCCGAATTGCTTCTTGGTCTGCTGCAGCATCTTCAGGCCAACTTCCTCCAACCCCTGAAAGGCGAAGGGCGAGGTTCGCGGCTTGTAGGCGCCGCCACGTAGAATGCAGGCGCCGGCTTCCTTGACCATCATAGCCGCCGCCATGAGCTGTTTTTCGCCTTCCACGGCGCAGGGACCGGCCATGACCACGATACGTTTATCGCCGATTTTGACTCCGTTGACGGCGACAACCGTGTTCTCAGGTTTGAACTCCCTGGCGGCCAGCTTGTAGGGCTTCATAATTCTGGTGACCTGCTCCACGCCTGGTAGGACGGCAAAGATGTCAATGGGCAGCTGGCCGGTATTGGGCCCCAGCAGGGCCACGACCACTTTGTTGGTGCCCAGATTCAACTGGACGCCCAGGCCTAGCTCTTTGGCTCGCTGGACGACGTCGTCAACCTCCTGCTGAGGTGCTCCTGTTTTCATTTCCACAATCATATTCTTTCTCCTATAAAGATATTTCACCCTCACCCTGCCCTCTCCCTCAAGGGAGAGGGAGGAGGAAGTCTTTAAGAGGGGCTTCGCCCCTCTTAACTCCCCTTAATTTACGGATTCTTTGTCTTCCTTCCTTCATCATAATACTGGCCTCTCCCTCAAGGGAGGGGGGAGAGAAAGTTAAATACCAAAAGCCAAAAATCAAAAGTTCCGCCCCTCTCTTAAATAAGAAAGGGGAATTAAAAAAGCCTCCCGCGGGGCGGGAGGCTTTTACTTTCTCTCTATTCTTGAAATTACTACTCTAAACCAATGCCTTCCCCGACCCGCGCTGAGGCGTGCTAAACCAAAAGCCAAAAAAGAACCAGCTATAGCTGCGAGTCAGGTTATGCATTTCTACCATGATTTGTGAATGATAGCAGTAATCAGCAATCCTGTCAATTCGAAATCGATTGCAGCGATTTATCATCACTTTCGTTTAATCTGCCAGAAAAGTTTTTTATCGATCTTTCTTCTTTCGATATTTGCCAGCGATATAGCAAATAATCCGATACCCAGCAGTATTACGACAGTCTGAACAGATGCTACCTTTAAAACAGCCAAGACCACAGAGGCGATACCCAGGGCCATCGCCACGCCTGCTAAAACGACCTTGTATCTGAGCATAATGAATTACCTCCCGCGTATTTATCGGCCAAAAAATAGCGCTGACACTAGATGAGCGGAATCGTGGTTCCGGTGGCTCTGGCGATTAGCTTGCCGTCCCGCGTGGTCACCGCCATCTCAGAGATGCACACGCGTTTTCCCGCCCTGACCACCTGACATTCGGCGATAAGCTCATCTTTGACATCAGCGCTGGCAATGAAGTGTATGTTGAATTGTGAGGCCACGTTGGGGGTGATAACGGAGTTGGTGCCGTAGGCAAATGCCTGGTCGGCAACCGCCATAATAATGCCGCCGAAGACCAGGTTGTTGAAATTTAGGTACTCTGGCTTGAGTTTGGCGGAGACCTTAGCATAGCCCGGAGTTAACTCTAATAACTTTATGTCAAGAAACTTGGCTACGGGCTCCTTGGCGGCCTTGGCCTTCAACATGGCTACGTTATCGGCGGCTGGCTGTGGCTTTTTTTTATCAGTTTTCTTTTTCATTTCACTCCAATAATTTAACTATGTCGAGGCTTTGGCCTCGACACTACGTACTGGTCACTATTTCAGTCCGAACTTTTCGGCGGCTTTCTTGAAACCGTCCATAGCGCCCTTCAGTGTTTTATCGTCGACGCAATATGAGACGCGAAAGTAGCCCGGCGTGCCGAAGCCCCTGCCCGGCACCACCAGCACATTCGATTTCCTCAGCTCGTCGACGAAGGCGATGTCATCGCCACCGGGAGCCCTGGGAAATATGTAAAACGCCCCCTGTGGCTTGACCACGGAATAGCCCATGTCCTTTAAATTATCATGCAAAAAATTACGCTTTTTCTGATAATCGGCTACGGAAACGGTCACATGCTGCAGCGTCTTCACCAGATGCTGCATTAAGGCCGGCGCGTTGACAAAGCCCAGAATCCGTGTACTAAAAATAAAGCCGTTCACCAGTGCATCATGGTGCGGGCAATCGGGGTGTATGGCAATATAGCCGATGCGCTCTCCTGCCAGTGCCAGGTCTTTGGAATGGGAATAAACGACGATGGTGTGATGATGGTGATGGAACACGGGAGGATATGGCAATTTATCATATATGATTTTTCGGTAAGCCTCGTCGCTTATAAGGTAAATATGAGATTCGAACTGCATCTCTTTCCGCATTAGTATCTCAGCCAGCTCCATTATAAGGTCACGGCCGTAAACCACGCCTGTCGGATTATTCGGAGAATTGATGATAACGGCTTTGGTCTTTTCCGTAATAGCGTCCTCAAGAAAATCCAGCCTCGGTACAAAATAGTCGTTTGTAGATAATACCTTGATAACACCGCCGTGGTTATCTATATAGTTGCCGAACTCCATAAAATAAGGTGCGAAGACGATCACCTCGTCGCCGGGATTCAGTATCGTTTTCAGCACCACATTGATACCACCGGCAGCACCGCAGGTCATGACGATATCGTTGCCGCAGAATTTAATGCCCGTCTCGTGCGACAGCTGAACAGCAATGGCCGCCCTGGTATCGGCATATCCAGCGTTCTCCATGTACCGGTGCATGCCGGGTATCGGCTTTTTCACCAGCTTCTTCAGTTCCTGGTTAAATTCGGGCGGTGGCTCCATAATGGGATTTCCCAGCGATAGGTCGAAAACGGACTTTTCTCCATAGCGCTTTTTAAGGCTGGCCCCTTCCTCGAACATACGCCGTATCCACGACCCCTCCTTCATGCGCTTGTTGACGTTATCTGACACCGGCACGAGACATCTCCTCCCTGCCTTTGTCAAAGGCAGCCATATTCACAATTATGTTAGACGACAGCCGTTGGGAAATACAGTCCTTCCAGGTCTTGACGTCGATGGGCAGAAGCGATGACACACTTCCAAGCATGAGCATATTCAGTGTCCTGATGTCTCCCAGTTCCTGGGCATAGCTGGTGCCGTCAATCAAATAAAATCGGTTCGCCGACCGTTTTAAAATTTCTTCTATCTCTTTATCCTCGGGATACCGGCCTGTGCCCAGGCTTACCGAAAGCGGCGGTGTTGTCTGGTTATTAACGATGGCGGCTCCGTTCTTACTTAGAAAATAGCTCCACCTGGCCGCCTCCAGCTTCTCAAAAGCCACCAGTATATCCACCTCGCCTTCTTTAATTAAAGGCGACCACACCTTGTCGGCTATACGCACGTGGCTGACCACGCTGCCTCCCCTTTGTGCCATGCCCAGCGTATCCGTTTTCTTAACATCATAACCGGCCGCCATGGCCACCTCGCTCAGTATATCGCTGGCCAGGACGATGCCCTGACCACCGACGCCTAACATGAGCAGGTCATTCTTTTTCACTTCGTTCCTCCGCCGGCGGCCACCGGACCGATGGCCTTCTTGGGGCAAAGCTGCTCACAGATAGTGCAGGCTTCACCGACACACAAAGTGGCATCGATATATATCTGCTCGCCCAGCTTCTGTATAGCCGGGCAGCCTATTCTCAGGCAGGTCTCGCAGTCGTCGCACTTTTCTATGTCCACGGTCCTTTGTCCAGTGCGCTTCTTGAGCCTTACCGAGCAGGTGCCGCGGACAATTATCACGGAAAGCTCCGGGTTGTCCAGCGAGCTTCTAACCGCCGTTCTGAGGGCTTTTATATCGAAGGCGTTGACCACCTTGACGTCGTTAACCCCGGCGCCCCTGACCAGTTTTTCCAGTTCAATCATGTTGGTCTTTTTACCCTTCACGGTGACTCCAGTGCCGGGGTGTTCCTGGTGTCCGGTCATGGCCGTGGTGCCGTTGTCCAGTATGATAATGGTGATGCCCGATTTGTTATAGACGGCATCGACCACGCCGGTAATGCCGGAGTGGAGGAATGTAGAATCGCCGATGGTGGCCACCACTTTGCCTTCGACGCCGGCCTTCTCCATGCCCAGCGCCTGGCCTATACCGGCACCCATGCAGCCTGTGGTATCCATGGCACGGAGCGGCGGATAAGTAGCCAGCGTATAACAGCCTATATCACCTGTGATGATCAGCTTGCCCTGAGCATCAGACTTACCTCTGGCATCCAGCAGCTTTGACCGCTGGCCGATGGTATTGAGGACAAAGAAAATGCCGGCATGGGGACAGCCGCTGCACAGAACCGGTGGCCTTCCCGGTAGTCCCAGAGGCGGTGAAACCGCCCGATGTGCAAGCTCGGGTAACAGGCCAGCGCGGTAGCCGGCTTCCTCAACGATTCTGGTATTTAGCTCCCCGATTCTGGGAATGAATTCTTTTCCGATTACCTTTATGCCAAGTGCACGTATGTTTTCCTCCAGAAACGGGTCAAGCTCTTCAATAACCATCAGCCCTCCCACCAGGGCGGCAAACTCGCGTATCAAATTTTGAGGCAGCGGATAGGTCATGCCCAGCTTTAAGAACGAAGCTTTGGGAAAGGCTTCTCTGGCGTACTGATAGGCAACGCCGCTGCTGATAACTCCCAGGCGCTTCTCGCCCTTAATGACATGATTCCCCGGAAAATTATCGGCATAGGCGGTGAGCTTGACCAGTCGTTCTTCAACCGCCGGCCGCCGCAACCGGACATGTACCGGCAGCATTACGTACTTTTCCACGTCGTGCTTGAAGCTGGCCGGTTTTGCTGTAGCGGGACGGCTGGTGTCTGTCTCCACCACCGACTTGGAATGAGATATACGGGTACTGGAACGCACCAGCACTGGTGTATCGAACTTCTCGCTCATATCGAAGGCGACAGCCATGATATCGTAGGCTTCCTGGCTGTCGCTGGGCTCCAGCATGGGCACTTTGGCCAGCTTGGCATAGTGGCGGGTATCCTGCTCATTCTGGGTGCTGAATACGCCTGGGTCGTCGGCCACAATCACCACCAGTCCACCGTTGATTCCGGTAATAGAGGCTGCCATGAACGGGTCGCTGGCCACATTCAATCCCACCTGCTTCATGGAGACCAGAGCCCGGACACCGGTGTAGGCGGCACCCATGCCCAGTTCCATGGCCACTTTTTCATTGGTCGACCACTCGGCGTAGACCTCATCGAACTTGGCGATGGATTCCAGTATTTCGGTACTGGGGGTACCGGGGTAGGCGGAGGCCACCATGACACCGGCATGATAGGCGCCGAGGGCGAAGGCTTCGTTACCGGAGAGCAGTTTTTTCATCAACACGCCGGATTAATGGACTGTAAATAAAATCAAGTTAGCATTATGCCACGTAGGAGAGAAAATTAAAAGCCAAAGATTGAAGACCAAATAATATTTGGTTTTTGTTTTTTAGTTTTTTATTTTATTAAGCCTTTGGCCTTAAGAAGCTCGGCTATTAGTATGGCACCGCCGGCGGCACCGCGCACCGTATTATGGTGCAGGCCAATAAATCTGTAGTCGAAAACGTTACACTTCCTCAGCCTGCCCACGGTGACCGTCATGCCATTGCCAACATTCCGGTCCTTCTGCGGCTGCGGCCGGTTGGCTTCCGTACGATAGACCAGGGGTGGTATGGGAGCGGAAGGCAGCTTCAATTCCTGTGGCAGAGCCCTGAACTTTTCCCAGATTTTAATAATTTCATCCATCTCCGGCTTTTTGCCATCAAACTGAAGGCTAACGCAGGCGGTGTGTCCGTCGGTCACTTGGACGCGGTTGCAGTGCGCCGAAATTTTAATGCTTTCGTCGTCGACAAATTTTCCGCCCTTGATCTTGCCGAAAATCTTCTTCGGCTCCACCTCCGATTTTTCTTCCTCACCGGATATAAATGGAATGATGTTATCCACCAGGTCGATGGCCGCCGGCCCGGGATAACCGGCACCGGACAGCGCCTGAAGCGTGGTGACGATCATTTTATCAACGGCATAACCGGCTTTCATCAGTGCAAATACCGGCAGCATATAGCTTTGAATGCTGCAGTTTGGTTTAACCACAAGGAATCCCTTGCTCCAGCCATGATTTTTCTGCTGGGCCGGAATAATGTCCAGGTGTTCCGGATTTATTTCAGGTATTAGCACCGGCACGTCTTCGGTATGCCGGTGAGCTGAGTTATTGGAGACAACAGCCAGTCCCTTGGCGGCATACTCACCTTCCATAGCCATTATCGCCTGCTTATCCATCTCTACCGCCGAGAAGACTAGACCGCACCTGCTGACTGCCTTGGCGATGTTGCTGGCATCTTCAACGACGAGGTTTTTAACATCCTCGGGGATGTCCTGTCTCATGTGCCAGCGCCCGGCGACGGCGTCGCTGTATTTTTTACCGGCTGAGGTTGCGGATGCTGCTACATGCACCACCTGGAACCAGGGATGGTTGTTCAGCAATCGGATAAAGTTTTGTCCTACCATGCCGGTAGCGCCGATAACTCCCACGCTAATCTTTTTCTCCATGGCCTGCTCCTTAAATTTAAATGAGGTTTCGAACACAGATTATAACAGGTTTCAAATGAATGTAACCACAACCGGATACATGTGAATAAAACAAACCATGTAGCCACGAGGCTTCAGCCTGGTGACCCCGATCTTAAAAGGTCGGGGTTACATCAATACGCTACATCCTGCGATAAGCTCAGGATGAGGGGGACAAGTCTTGCTGGATGATTTATACTTTCCTGGTCTCCAGCTCTTCCACTACTTTTTGGTATTTTTCGTGTATGAGCCTTCTATCGAATTCCCAGAACTCTCGCAGCATAGCATCCTGTTCCTGCTTACTGAAATAATCGAGAATGGGAAAGAAAAAGTGTTTGTCTTCCTTCTCGATATGTGCCGGATAAAATCCAATCAACTCCTTCAGCTGCGTCACTATATCTCTTAGTGATGCCTCATCTCCACC
>CAYPRI010000053.1:0-11026 GCA_964413085.1 uncultured Dehalococcoidales bacterium | reverse complement strand
AGCCGAAGATAGTGGGGTTCTTCTGTAATTGGTGCTCTTATCGAGGTGCCGACCTTGCCGGTACCTCGAGAATAAAGATGGACCCAAATGTGAGAGTGATAAGGGTAATGTGCTCTGGTCGTGTTGATGAGAAGCTCATACTGAAAGCGTTCGCTCTGGGTGCCGATGGTGTTTTGGTATCCGGTTGCCATCCGGGAGACTGCCACTATCGGAAGGGCAACTTGAGTGCTAGAAGAAGAGTCGCTGGACTGAAATCTTTCCTGGAAGCGATAGGCGTCGGCAAGGACAGGCTCAGGCTAGAGTGGATCTCAGCATCCGAAGGCCCGAAGGTAGCTGAGACAATAAATGATTTTACCCAGACTATCACGCAGCTTGGCCCAAGTCCATTTAATAGGAGGCGAAATGAGCATTGAATACGCACCCGCTATATGTCCCTATTGTAGTTGTGGCTGCGGCATCTACCTCGTAGTCAAAGATGGCAGGATAATCGGTCAGGAGCCGTTTAAGGAGCACCCGATAAATGAAGGGACTAACTGCCCAAAGGGAAAGAATGCTTACCAGTTTTTATATAGCGAAGACAGGCTGAAGATGCCACTGGTTAGAAAAGATGGTCGGTTACAGGAAACAACCTGGGACGAGGCACTTGACCTCATTGCTTCTAAATTCAAAGAGGCGACTTCTGACACGTTTGGTGCATTAGGCTCGGGGAAGACCTCAAACGAAGAGAGCTATGTGCTGCAGAAATTCGTCAGGGTGGTGATGGGCACAAACACAGTGGAGTACGTGGGCAGATTATGTCATTCTTCAGCAGTGGCAGCTCTTGTTCCAGCAGTAGGTTCTGGTGTGATGCAAACCTCTCAGCCTGAAATTGAGCTTGCCGACTGTATATTCTTGGCTGGTGTTAATATTAGGGAGACCTTCCCTATGATAGCCCGAAGAGTGCTGAGGGCCAAATCCAGGGGCGCAAAGGTTATTTACACTGACCCCAGGAAAACTACCACCGCTAGAGAGCTGGCTGATCTGCATCTGCAGCTCAAAGCTGGCACAGACGTAGCTCTTATTAATGCCATGATGAGTATCATCCTGGCTGAGGGACTGGAAAACAAGGAGTTTATCGCCTCAAGGACGTCTGGAATCGATGAGTTACGTGAGTTCCTCTCCAAGGTGGACCTTAACGAGGCGGAAAGGATTACCGGTATTCCCCAACAAAAGATACGAGAGGCAGCAATTGCCTATGCTAAGGCAGAAAGAAGTTGCATACTATACGACCAAGGTATATGCCAGCACACGGTTGGTGCCGATAATGTTAAAGTTCACGCCGACTTAGCACTTCTCACAGGGAATATCGGCAAACCAGGAACAGGAGTAAATTCAATGAGAGGCCAGATAAGTGGAGAGGGTACCGGAGATATGGGCTGTCTTGCCGTCTTCTATCCAGGATTCAAGCGCGTGGGCGAGGAGTCAGCTAAATTCTTCGAAGAAGCCTGGGGCGTGAGCAACTTACCCACAAAACCGGGCTTTCTGTATATAGATATGTTATACAAATGTCCTTATCTTTATATAGTGGGGACAGACCCGATGATGGCAGTGCCTGATGTTAATAACCTGAGGGAAGCTTTGAAGAAAGCCAGTTTCCTGGTAGTTCAGGACATATTTCTCACCGAGACGGCAAAACTTGCCCATGTGGTGCTACCCGCCACTACATGGGTAGAAAGGGAGAGCACCCACACTTATGTAGATAGAAGGGTGCAGATGATAGATAAAGTAATCGATCCCCCAGGTGAAGCAAAGCCTGACTGGTGGATTATATGCCAATTGGCAGCGAGAATGGGCTATACTGATAAATTTAAATACACCTCAGCCGGCGACATATTCGAGGAGATAAGAAATTGCGTGCCTCAGTACAGGGGGATAACCTACGAGCGCCTTAGGCATACAGTAGGTGGAATTCACTGGCCCTGTCCTTCGGAAGACAGTCCAGGTACACCCACCATGTTCTCACAGAAGTTTAATACTCCTGATGGACTTGGGCATTTTCAAGTAGTCGAATTTAAGCCCCCCGCCGAATTACCTGATAATGAGTATCCGTACTTACTGACCACAGGCAGGAGCATATTTCATTATCATTCAGGTACTATGACACTGAGGACGCCAAGATTACTGGACGAAGTCACACACGGATTTGTCGAAGTGAACCCGGACGATGCCGCCAGGATTGGTGTGAAAAGTAAGGACATGGTTGTTCTGACTACAAGACGTGGCAGCATCAGTGCTGAAGTAAAGGTGGGCGATACTGTACCACCCAGTCTACTCTTTATACCTTTCCATTTCCCTGATTCCTGCGCTAATGTGCTGACCAACCCGGCACTAGACCCAAGTTGCAAGTGTGCGGAAACCAAGGTATGTGCCGTAAAAATGGAGGTAAAGTCATGAAAGGAGATATGTACATCGCCCGTTCATCAGACAAGCAGATATTAGAAAAAACTGAGTGTGGCGGTGTGGTCACTTCGCTACTTAAATTTGCTCTCGAGAGTAAAATGGTGGATGCTGTGGTTGCGGTAAAGGCAAGAGACGGCAACAGATATGATGGCGTACCGGCCTTAATTACCGAACCGGGGCACCTGAAAGAAACCGCAGGAACATTGCACTGCGCCTCACTCAATATCACCCGCTTTGTTAAAGAGTATCTGGACGGTGCTTCCAGCTTGAAGATAGCCGTTGTGGTCAAACCATGTGATGCCAAGGCGATTATCGAGCTGGCTAAGAGAGGCCAGATTAGCCTGGATAACGTGTTCATGATTGGGCTTAACTGCACTGGCACCCTGCCATCGGCAAAAACAAAGAACATGTTTAAGGAGGAATTGGAGATAAACCCCGATGATGTCGTCAGTGAAGACATCGAAGACAATGAATTGGTAATCGGGTTAAAAGACGGGAGTGAGAAGAAGAAAGATTTAGCCGAATTGGAAGAGAAAGGCTACGGCAGGCGTGAGAACTGCCGCAGATGCGAGACTAATATTCCGACCATGGCTGATATAGCTTGCGGTAAGTGGGGAACCACCAATAAAAAAACGACATTTGTCGAGGTCTGTTCTGAGAAGGGGGCACAGCTTTTTGAAGCTGCAATCAAGGCTGGCAACATAAAGGTAGAACCGCCAAGCGCCCAAGCCATAGATACCAGAAAGAAAAAAGACAAGGCAGCAATAGAATTGGCCCGGCAGTGGCAAGAGAAGGATTTCGGTAGCTTGGAGCAAATGAGCAGTGACGAAAAATTCAACTACTGGTTCGGACAATTCAACCGTTGTATCAAGTGCTACGGCTGCAGAGACGCCTGTCCTATATGTTATTGCAAAGACTGTTTCCTTGAGGCAGATAGGAACTTTATACCTCCGGGAGAGGTTCCACCAGATGTCATGTTCCCGATGATAAGAATCACCCATGTCATGGATTCCTGCGTCAATTGTGGGCAATGCCAGGATGCCTGTACGATGGAGCTGCCTCTTTCTCGTCTCATATTTATGCTCAGTAAAAAAGTCGATGCCGTCTTTAAATATGAACCAGGGATGGATGTTAGTAAGCTCCCTCCGCTGAGAACGGTCACCGATGAGGAATTGAGTATCGGCAGTGTCGAGGTTGTTTTTTAGTTTTTATGAACTCATCAGCCTATAGGCATTTCCTCGTGCGATTAGTAAGACCAGGCTGCAAGCTTAGACAAATGCAAAGGTAGCCCTAGAAGTTTTATATATTAAACAACTTGGGCTACCAAATCCGGTATCTATTACTTCTTGATAAGTTCCTTCAGTCCTTAAGAGCAGGCAGTTGACATGTGGTGTATAATTTCCCAAGGACGTTAACGATAAACTTAATAGAAGATTAAATTATTAGTGGGGGCAAAGAAGCAGCGTCCGTGAGGGGGACACTGGGCCGCTGTGGAGCCAATAGTGAAACCGACCACTTAAGTGGTCGGTTTTTATTTATTAATAATCGTAACAGCAGGCTCAGAGTAAGAAATAAGAACAGCAAAATAAGCTAAAAGATACGTAAAGTGGGAGGTGTAAGATGAAAAAACTTATTCCATTACTTATGCTGGTTGGAACGTTCGTTGCCGGCTGTACATGTGCGCCCATTATTCCTACCGTAACAAGCCAATTACCGGTAATCAACTCGTTTAGCGCTACCCCGGCGGCCATCTCAGCTGGCGAGTCGTCGACACTTAGCTGGACCGTCACGGGAGCCACTACAGTCAGTATAGACCAGGGTATAGGCAGCGTGGCCTTGAGTGGGACAAGAGCGGTAGCTCCTGCCGTTACCACCACTTATACACTGACAGCTACCAGCTCGGCTGGCAATGTTCCAGCTACGACACAGGTTATTGTAAGTACTCCAGCACCGACGCCCGCTACCCTGCCCATTATTAATTTCTTTACGGCCAGTCCGTCCAGCGTAAGTCTGGGCGGTTCGAGCAACTTGAGCTGGAACGTGTCAAATGCTACTTCAGTGATGATTGACAATGGAGTCGGTCCTGTTGGTTCTTCAGGAAACATCATGGTGTTGCCAACAGCGACTACAACTTTTACACTGACAGCCAGCAGCCCGGCAGGCAGCAGCACGGCAAGCACAATAGTTTTCGTTTCAGGTACGCCATCACCACCCAGCGGTCTGCCAGTTATTAATTATTTTACCGCTAACCCAAACAGTTTACTCCTTGGGGGATCTTCAACTCTCAGCTGGAGTGTGTCCAATGCCACATCTATATCCATAACCCCGGGGATTGGTAATGTTGGGGCGACGGGGAGCGTATCCGTAACGCCCGGAGTGACAACCAACTACGTACTTACAGCTTCAAATCCTGCCGGTTCTGTCTATGATACAGTTCAGGTTAAGAGAATATTTCTGGAATTCGAGCTGTCAAAATAGAATAGTAGCGCATCTATAATCAACGAATCGCAGGATCGGCTGGAAACAGCGCTTGGATTCTGTCGAATAGTAGTCCTATGCAGTCCTGTCCAACTGCTACAAAAGTACCTTAAGTAGCAGCCCCTAGACTATGACGTCCGTACCAGGGCAGTGGACTTAGAAGAGAAGAAAATCCCCAATTGCTGTTGACACGTGTTCCAATTCCTATGATTTCCGTGACTTTCGTCCTAGGACATTACTAATTTACTAGCTACCAATTCGCTACCTTTTTACGGTACTAAATCGTGATTACCTACGTCACGGGCCGAATGTATAATTTAGTTAAATAAATTGAACAAACTATAAGTAAGTCTTCAAAAGCCACAAAAATATCGTTTGTTAAATATTATAGAGAAAGGAGGTGATCTTTAATGCCAAGTGCCACTATGAAGGACATATTGTCGGAAATGGCAACGGGATTAGCGACACCAGGGTCGGGGGGACCTTGGGTAGTTATGCTGGCCGACAGTGATGGTATGGTGCTTTCATGCTGGGAGGCGCCTGAAAACAAGGTCAACCCGGAGATGTTCGGCGGATTCATCCAGATAATTAACTATGCCAACACTGCCTTCAAAGGATCGGCCGTGGGATTCACCAAGATCGATGATATAACATTCGCTACGCCATTTACATATATGATAGCTAAGCCCATAGCTGGTGGGGCCTGCTTTCTATTTGTAAGTGCTCCCAAGAGCGTGCCGCTGGGTATGATACGTATGTCGCTAACTAATTTTGCCCCCAGGCTGGAGCTCACTCTGCCCGGCCATGAGGCAATATTCAAGAAAGACGGCATGGGAACAACGGTGTCCTAGGCCAAATAGTCCGGCGACCAGATAAAAAGTAAGCGATTGTATAGAAGCTAATCTTTCGATTGGCTACCAGATCGTTGATAGTGCAACAATTAATACGGCTAATGCCATCACGGCAAAGAAAATTCCAGAGATCCTGTATATCAATATCTCGTTTTTTCGTGAAAGCAGGTCAGTCGATTTTCCCGCAGGTGACGGATAAGGCTTATTGGCATCATTGGCTTCCGACTTTGTCATCCCGGACCAAAATCCGGTTATCCAGTCTACCAGCCTCTCGGAAAAAATGGCCATTAATATTCCCGCCACGAAGACGAAGGACAACATAATTAGCATAGATGTTACCGGCACGGTAAAGCCCCCATCGGTTTTTTAATACGAATCAGCACGGCACAATACCCATGTAAATACAGAGTATTTTTATTAAGATTTCAGGAGTCCAATCTGGACGATATCAACTCTGCCCCTGTTCCTTTATAATGTCCAGGCCCACCTCAGAAACAGCTTTATAAAGAATCTTGTACGCTTCGGCCGCCCACTGCGCCGGGTACTTGTCCTCGCCGATCTTGGTCGGCAAATTTACCTTACCCAGAATTGCCACCAGAAGGTCCTTGGTTATCTCCTCGTTCGACATAATTCACCTCCTGGCAATGATTATATCACTAGGCTACAAACAGTCAATTGGGAATGCATGAATGTATCCATAAGATTATTGACAGCGAATACCTTATGTGCCATTATATGCCCGACTGAACCTCAGGAGGTGGGCAAATGGCTGTTTTCCACAGGTCCATTGCTATTTCGATTATACTCGCTTTAGTTTTAACTCTGGGAAACCTGTTCCTGCCAATACATAAAGCATCGGCGTTGCTCGACACTGTTTACGTCGATGTCACCAATGGCAATGATGCCTGGGACGGTTCGTCTCCAACCTATGTTTCTGATAACATCGGGCCCAAACAACATATAGGTGGAGTAAGCGGCGGTTATAGTGCCGTAACAAGCGGTAATGGGCTCGTCTACGTGGCTGCGGGGACTATTATGAACACAACTTAATTTTTGCCAAACAGTTTAGACTGGGGGGAGCCGGCGCGGCAACAACCATTATAGACGGTCAAAATGCCGGACCCGTAATACAGGTATATGGTTTCTGGGTGACAATTTCGGGTTTTACCATCCGAAATGGCAACTATACGAGCGGAGGCTCGGGTGGTATAGGTGTAGTGGGTACGAGCCCACCCTATGGTGTTGCCACAGTAACCAATTGCTGGATAAAAGATAACCAGGGCCGCGGCGGGGGCGGCATCGGCATCGACCCGAGCTGCACGCTGCAGATGAGCAATTGCACGATCAGCGGCAACTCTTCACCGAGCGGCTACGGCGGCGGCGGCATCTTTAACTCCGGCACCATGTACGTGACCAACTGCACCATAGCTGGTAATTTGGGTAACGGTGAATCCGCCGGGCATGGCGGCGGCTTCTACAATGTAGCTGACCACACCATGAACTTCCAGAACACCATCGTGGCCGGTAACACCGGCACCATCGGCAATAATGCTGAGAACCTTGGTACCGTGAACTCGCTGGGCAATAACCTGGACAGCAGCTCGACAGGCGAATGCGGCTTCGGCCAGTTATCCGACCAGAATAATGTCGACCCGCAGTTAATCGCGTTGGCGGATAACGGCGGTCCTACACCCACCATCGCCCTGAACCACGACCTCGGCAGCACCGCCATCGATGGCGGAATCTGCCATGATCCCGATACCGCCCCTAATGTGCCTACCCGGGACCAACGCGGCATCAACCGGCCGCAGGGCGCGGGCTGCGACATCGGCGCCTACGAGTATGTCCCTGTACCCACAATTATCTCGGTCAGCCCCTCTAGGGGCTACTGGGGACAGACGATTGATGTGGAAATCCATGGCAACTATTTCTTGGGCGTTACATATTCAAGTTTCGGTCAGGGCATTACGGTTAATAGTCAAACTGTGTCTAGCGCCGTCCTGATAACGGCTAATATAACCATTCCTGAGGGCACCAACCCGGGCTACCACGATGTTGAGGTGGGGAATGTGCAGAGTGCATCCGTCCTCAATCAAGGTTTCCTGGTCAACGTGACGGATTTGCTGTCCGCGGTATACGTCACTCCTGACGGCAACGATGACTGGGACGGCTCCAGCGCCACCCATACCACCGGCAACGTCGGGCCCAAGCAGTTCATCGCCTCGGCTTACCTTGCCCTGGCTGACGGCGGCACCATCAACGTGTCCGCCAATGATGGGGCGTTTGAGGAACTCGGCAGCCTCAAATTTACCAAATCTTTGACGCTGGCGGGTGATAGCGCCAGGTGGAGCCACTTGACCGGCACCAATAGCCATAATTTAATCTGGGTCGAAGGCTACGGCGTCAACGTGACCATATCCGGTTTGACCATCGAGGACGGCACCGGTCCTGTCAGCGCCGGCGGCCTCGGTGTAACCAACGGTGCTACGGTAACCGTAAACGACTGCGTCATCAAGGATTGCATCGGCCGCAACGGCGGCGGCGTTGGTGTCGACGGGGGCTGCACGCTTAACATGAACCGGTGCACCGTCAACAATAATTCTCCGTTGGACTCCGACGAGAGCGGCGGCGGCGGAGTCTTGAACAACGGCGGCACCGTAAACCTGACCAACTGCACTATCGACGGCAATTACATCAGCAACGGCGCTCAGCATGGCTACGGCGCCGGCATCAGTAACTTTGGCACCATGACATTGACAAACTGCACCATATCTCATAATAACAATCAGGGTGACCCGGGGCAGGGCGGTGGATTCTACAATGCAGTCGGTTGCATCATGACCTTCCAGAACACCATCGTGGCCAGAAATATCGCCATTACTAACAATAACGGCTATAACAATGGTGGCACCATAACATCACTGGGACATAACATAACTGATGATGACGAAGGTTTCTTTACCGGCTCCGGCGCCGGCCCCGGCGACAACATAACCGACCCGCGGATTGCCGACGACCTTCATGACAACTACGGTCCCACGCGCACCGTGGCGCTGCTGACGGAGCCCGACATCAGTCCCGCCATAGATGCCGGCGCCACTGTCGCCGGCGTTACCACCGACCAGCGCGGCGTGACCCGGCCGCAGGGTTCGGCCTTTGACATCGGCGCCTTCGAACTTGTACCACAGCCGGTAGTTTCATTGGTCAACCCCGGCTCGGGCGACATGGGAGCCACGCTTAACGGCGTCGTCATCACCGGCGAACACCTGGAATACACCACCGGCGTTAACTTCATCGGCGGCGACATCGGCTGCGAGATCCAAAATGTTGACAGCGATACCCAGTTAACGGTTGACCTATATATTGAACCTTACGCCCCTGCCGGCGCCAGGGACGTCCAGGTGAACACTTATGACGGCACCGGTACGCTCGACGCCGGTTTCACCGTAATGCTCCCCCCAATACCGGCGGTGCCGGTCTTAAGCTCGCCGGCCAGCGGCGCCACGGTATCCACAATTACACCGACGTTGGCCTGGAATGCGGCAGCCAGTGCACTGGACTACGATGTGCAGTTAGCTACCACATACACTTTTGCCACCAAGCTGGTGGACGCTACCGGCATAACAGGGCCTAGCTATAATGTTACCAGTGGGCTCAACTGGGCGAAGACCTATTACTGGCATGCGCGTTCCCATAACTCCGCCGGCAACTCGGCCTGGTCCGCCTATCGCACCTTCAGGACGTCGGTTGGGCCGCCGCCAATCGCGCCTTCTAATCTAACCGCGACAGCCATACTTTCCAACAAGGTACAGCTCCACTGGCAGGACAACTCCACCAACGAGACCGGCTTCAAGATTGAGAGAAAAACAGGTGCCGGCGGCACCTACGCCCAGGTAGGCACGGTCGGTGCCAATGTCACCACATTTACCAATACAGGCCCCATAGTTAACACCACCTATTTCTACCGGGTCAAGGCCTATAACCTGGGCGGCAGCTCTGTCCCCTCCAACGAGGTCTCAGCCATGACCCTGGCGGCACCCGTCTTAACCTCGCCGGCCATCGGCGCCACAGTGACGACCCTGACGCCAACGCTGGAATGGAAGGCATCCACAAACGCCACCAGCTACAACGTGCAGGTAGCCACCACCACTGCCTTTACCACACCACTGGTGGATGACAGCACAACCAGCCTTAGCTATGATATAACCGGCGGGCTCAACTGGAACACGTACTACTACTGGCGGGTGAACGCCCAAAACGACGGCGGTACGTCAAGCTGGTCCACCGCCCGTCGATTTAAGACATCGGTGGGACCACCACCTGCCGACCCGTCCAACCTGACGGCTGTGGTCCAGGCCTCCAACAAGGTAAAGCTCGACTGGGTGGACAACTCCGGCAACGAGACCGGCTTCAAGATTGAGAGAAAGACCGGAGCCGGGGCTTATTCGCAGGTAGGAACGGTAGGCGCCGGCATCCAGACCTATACCAACATCAGCGTGTCGGGTGGTAACACGTATACCTACCGGGTTAGGGCATACAACCTGGGCGGCCCCTCGGGCTATACCAATGAATGTCCGGTCACGGTGCTGAAAGCGCCGACACTATTATCACCTACCAGCGGTGCCACCGGTCAAAGCCTGACGCCGACGCTGACGTGGAATGCCGTAACCAGCGCCACCACATACAGTCTGCAGGTAGCCACCAACTCTACTTTTACCAGCGTGGTGGTGGACGTCAACAGCATAGGCGTGCCCAGCTACGATATACCCGGCCCGCTCAACCCGTTGACCACATACTACTGGCACGTAAGCGCCCAGAACAGCGACGGCACCTCGAGCTGGTCTACCTATCGCAGCTTCAAGACCGGGCCTTAATGGCGGCGGCCATTAATAGCATACAGTCAATTTGCGCAAGTGAGTTGACCGTAGAGGCTGTGTGGCTGACACATAGCCCTGCCTAGGCCCCATCATAATTGTTTTACCTGTCTCAATTGCGGTACTTCGCAAATCAGGTGTAGAATACCACCAAACCACAGCAGGAACGATCCAGTCAATAATGAAGCTTGAGTTTTTTATTTCTTTTGGCATCTTGGCCAAACATGCATAATGATATAACCGGTTAAAGGGGCAACGCCATGGCATGGCAATGGTCTATCTGGTCCATCTTAGAGCTGGCCGCCACCGTCAGCATGATAGTTCTGACATTTTACAGCAGCCGCATTATTCCTGCTCGCGTCCGGAATCTGGGCCTGCTACTGC
>CAYPRI010000052.1:0-11342 GCA_964413085.1 uncultured Dehalococcoidales bacterium | reverse complement strand
ACCACGTCATCAAGTACGGCGGCAGGCAGGCCAGACGACCTGGTTGCCTTGAGCCGTGTTGCCGCCGCCATCAGTGGCCTCGTCGACCTGGAAGCCATACTCCGCGTGGGTCTGGATACCGCTCTGGCCATTCTGGATAGCGCCATTGGCGGGATTATGCTGCTCGATGATGATGCACAAACACTATCGTACCGTGTATATCATGGTATCTCCGACCAGTATGCTCAGGAGATGCATATTAAGCTCGGCGAGGGAGTAGCGGGAAAAGTTGCTGAAAACGCCAGGTCCGTCATGGTTGAGAACATCTCCAAGGAGACCGGTGCTGCCCATCCTGACCTTATCAGCAAAGAAGGCCTGAAGGCGTTCGTCAGTGTTCCTCTTATGTCCAAGGACAAAGTTCTTGGAGTGATGAATGTGGCCAGCCGCCTGCCACGCCAATTTACTGAGAAGGATATTCACCTCTTACATGCCACCGGAGACCTACTTGGTTTAGCTATCGAGGAGGCAAAGCTTTACGAAGAGCTGAGAAAGGGAAGGGAACGGTATAAACAGCTCGCCCGGTTCGCAGTAATGGCTCAGGAAGATGAGCGTAAACGTCTTTCCCGGGAACTTCACGACGAGACAAGCCAGGCGCTTTCCGGATTATCGTTCAACCTGCAAGCTGTCATTGAAATGGTTGAAATGGCTGGTATCCAGGACGCGAAGATTAAAGAAACATTGAAAAAGGCACATGAGCTGGCTATTCATGTCGGCAATGAAATCCATCGGCTAATCGTTAATCTGCGTCCCACTATTCTTGATTCCCTGGGACTTATTCCAGCGATTCGCCAGCATGTGGAGTCGACACTGGTTCCTATGGGAATAACCGTTTCATTCAAGTTCGACGATTTGGGAAGGACGTTGCCAAAGGAGGTGGAGACAGGTCTGTTCCGTGCCATACAAGGAGCCATTGGAAATATCCAGCAGCATTCCAGGGCGACCAGCGCTTCAATCTCACTGACCGTAAATGGAGATGAGTTAGTAATATGCATTAGCGACAACGGTGTGGGATTTGATGTGTCTCAAATACAAAGCATTGAACCAAATGGACGTGGAGCTGGCTTATTCAGCATAAAAGAAAGAGTTAAATTAATGGGCGGCAGCTGTGTCATACAGTCTGAGCCAGGCAAGGGAACTACTGCTACAGCAATAATACCGATGCGGTGGAGCTTAAAAAATGTCGAAGATAAAAGTCCTGGTAGTTGATGACCACACCATCGTGCGCCACGGCATCTATGCGCTGCTTGGACTGATGTCAGATATTGAACTGGTTGGCGAAGCTATAAACGGCAGGGAAGCTCTGGACAAGGTAAAGAAACTGATGCCCGATATAGTCCTTATGGATATCGCTATGCCTCTGATGGATGGTTTAGAAGCGACGCGCCGTATTTACCGGGACTTCCCCAAAACAAAGGTCATCGCGCTTACACAATATGATGACCGTGAGTTTGTTTTTCCGGTTATCGAGGCAGGTGCCCGTGGTTTTATCAGCAAGACGGCAGCCTCATCCGAGCTGGCATCTGCAATTCGCTCTGTATTCAGGGGAGACTCTTACTTATCACCATCAGTAGCCCGAATATTTGTCGAAGGATATCAGGAGGGAATTGGAAAATTAAAGGACCAGGATCCCTACAAACAACTGACGAACCGGGAACGAGAGATTTTGAAATTACTGGCAGAAGGCCATACCACTCAGGAAATCGCAACCATGCTTATCCTCAGCCCCAAGACCGTTGACCGGCACAAGACCAATCTCATGGCAAAGCTTGCTATTCATAGCCGAGCTGACCTGATCAAATATGCGCTGCGGAAAGGCATAATCACTATCTGATAAGCCCTGCTTACCGGTGATATCCTTTATATCTACAGGGAATACCCCATTTCAGTAATTTGCCAGTCCATATCAATTACTAGCTGTTTTTTTGGAGAAACTGAGGTGTTTCCCTCACCTTTTTGGGGTGTTCGCCTCTGTGCCTTTCACCAAGCGGTGCTTATACTATAACCATAAGCATAATGCTTAATTTTCACCATAACACCAGCGGGCAGAATGGAGGAAATAACTATGGACGAAAAAAATGCAAAAATTCTGGTGGTTGACGACGATCCGGAATTCCTGGAAGAAGTGAAGAAGGTACTGGAAAGCCATAGTTACCATGCGCTTACAGCCAGGACTATGCTGGAAGCACAGGAGATGGTGCGGTTCGAAAAACCCGACCTGATTATTTTAGGTACCCTGGAGCACCGTGGAGATGCCTATTATCTACACCAGTGGGTTAAACAGAGCTTAAGCCTTAAGGACATGCCTCTTGTCGTAGTCGATGCCACCCCGGAACAGCAATTAATAAAGGGATGGAGATGGGATGAAGGAATGCAGCTGGAGGCTGAGGACTACTTCCAGAAGCCTGTCGAGCCTGGGAAGATTATGCCGCATGTTATGAAAATATTGGATAAGGTGACCAGACGGATTAAAGTGCTGGTTGTCGATGACCACGTGGTCGTTCGCGAGGGTATTCGCGTTTTATTAGGGCTCCAACCTGATATTCAGGTGGTGGGAGAGGCAGTTGACGGAAGCGAAGCCATACAGAAAGTCCATGAACTGGTGCCTGATATCGTTCTAATGGACATGGCCATGCCGGGTATGGATGGGCTTCAAGCAACCAGACAACTAACGAAAGAAGAGGGGAAGCGAGCCAGAATTTTGATGTTGACACAATATGCTGATGAAGAGAATATGCGTGCCAGCGCTACAGCCGGCGCCTTCGGTTTCATTCCCAAGAAGAGTGCTAGCTCCCAACTTCTGGCCGCCATCAGGGCAGCCAGCAAAGGAGAACGTATTTCCATCCCACCGGAATCTGATAAGTAAATCAAAACAAATCACAAGGCAGTCAACCTAGAGGCGGTGGTCAGGTGCAGCCGATAACGATTACGCTGGATGGCCGTGAGGTAAGCGGCTATGCCGGCATGAGTATTCTCGAGCTCGCTCGCGAATCAGGTGTGCATATCCCCACACTGTGTCACGACGAACAATTGTCCCCTATTGGAGCCTGCCGTCTTTGTATTGTTGAAGATGAAAAGACCGGTGCTTTAATGGCCTCCTGTGTCACGCCTTTAGCTCCGGGAATGACAATCAAAACGTCCTCGCCCAGGGTTGTAACACACCGTAAAACCTTAGTGCAGTTGATGCTATCCAGCCATCCTGACTCCTGCCCGGTATGCGACAAAGGTAACCGTTGCCAGCTTCGGCAAGTAGCCGGGGAAATGGGCGTTTCCTTAACGGAATTTCAACGCATACCCCAATCATCTGCCATTCAGGAGCTCAATCCTTTCATCGAACGAGACCTGAGTAAGTGCATCTTGTGCGCCAAATGCATCAGAGCCTGCCAGGAACTGGTGGTTGAAGGTGTGCTCGACTACTTTCAGCGCGGTTTTAAAACCAAGCCAACAACCGTTGGCAACTTGCCACTGGAAAATTCCGAGTGCACCTTCTGCGGCACCTGTGTAGCGCTATGCCCGACCGGTGCATTGATGGAAAAGGAATGGTCCAATAGAAGAACAACGGGAAATATCGTCGAGTCAACATGTCCCTATTGTGGCTGTGGCTGTAGAGTAAATTTGCATGTGAAGGGCGATCGCCTGGTGCAGGCGACCCCTCGATGGGGAGACGCCGGGAACCACAGCCTGCTCTGCGTGCGAGGCAGTTATGGATATGATTTTATTCACAGCCCGGACAGACTCACTAGGCCATTGGTCAGAATGAATGGAAATATGGAGGAAGCGTCCTGGGATGAAGCACTGAAAGTTGTAGCTGCGGAATTCCTGAGAATAAAGAATGAATACGAGCCAGACAGTATAGCCATTCTGGGTTCAGCCAGGTGTACCAATGAGGAAAACTATTTATTACAGCGATTTGCCAGATGTGTGATTGGCACGAACAATGTTGATGACGGAAATCGTCTCTACACTGCTGCCACCCTGGCAGGACTCAGTGTTTCACTCGGCTTTTCACAGTCTTCACATTTTCTGGATGTTCTGGAAAAATCAGACGTTATTATGGTTATCGGTGCAGACCCCACTTCCTCTGCCCCCTGCGTTGGCTATGCTATAAAGCGTGCCGTTAAAAATAAAGGGTCGCGGCTGATTCTAGTAGACCCGCGCCGAACCAAGCTCTCACTATTTGCCGACCTTCACTTGCAGTTGAAGCCGGGGACTGACATAGCACTATTGAACGCCTTAGCCATGGTGATAATCCAGGAGAACTTACTAGACAAAGAATTCGTCAGCAGGCGAACTGATAACTTCAGCTCACTTAGGGAGGCATTGGAACCGTATTCTACCGAATATGCTGAAAATGTTACCAGGGTGCCATCTGAGCAGATTGTGGCCGCTGCCCGGCTTTACGCTAAAGCAAGACAGGCATCTATCGTTTACGGCAACGGCATTACCCAGTATTGCACAGGAACCGATTCTGTTAAGGCACTGGCCAATCTATCAATGTTAACCGGCAATACAGGGCGTAAAGGCGGAGCCATGATTGGGCTGCAGAAGGAATGTAATAGCCGGGGAGCCCTAGATATGGGAATGCTGCCCGGCCTTCTCCCCGGATTTCGTAGTGTAACGGATGCCAGGGCCAGAGGTAAATTTGAAGCGCTCTGGGGTACAAACCTGCCGACTCGACCGGGGCTAACGGCAGTTGAGGTTATTGAGCAGGCAAAACTTGGAAAGATTAAGTGCCTCTATGTTGTGGGTGAAGACCCTATAGTGAGCTTTCCGGGAACACGAGTGGTAAGAGATGCTCTGGCTTCACTCCAATTCCTTGTGGTGCAAGACTTATTCCTGACGGAAACTGCAAAAATGGCAACTGTAGTACTCCCTGTAGCCAGCTTCGCTGAGAAGGCGGGCTCTTATACAAATTTCGAGGGAAAGATAAACAAAATCACGAAGGCAATCAAACCCGTTGGTGACAGTCGCCCTGACTGGGAAATAATCTGCACGCTTGTAGATAAAATGAATACCCCATTTTCATACTCCCGTCTCGATGACGTTATTCAAGAGATCGAAGAAGCCGTCCCCGGGTACGAGGGTTATAGCGATTCTACCAGACGCCATAAGAATTATGAGAATGTGGCGGATGCGGGACGGCTGCAAGGAGTGCAGCTGCGAGGCTTTGCTTGCTTTTCACCTGTTGAATACCAGGCTCCCTTCAAAGCCAAACCTAAAGGATATCCGTTTATTCTGCTTACAGGGTCCGCGTTGCCCCACGCCGGAACTGGTACCAGATCATTAAGGGCGCCAAGATTGAGAAAATTATGTCCGTCTGGATTCCTACATGTAGGTGAAGCTGATGCCAAAAAACTGGCCCTCCACAATGGCGATAAGGTAAAAATAACTTCACGCGCGGGTGAAATTATAGCACCGGTCAGTATATCGAACAGCCTACCTAAGGGAATACTGTTTATGCCATCAACATTTCCTGAGATACCGGTAAATACATTGTTTGAAATATCTCTGGACCCACAATCAAAGACGCCGACATTGAAAGCATGTCACGTGCAAATAGAGAGGATGGATACTCATGACTAAGCCGATACGGAACACAGAAGTCAGCCTTGACAGACTTGAGAAAATAATTCGTGAGTACAGCCAACAAAGATGGCCACTCATCCCTCTGGTACAAAAAATCCAGAATGAGTTCGGCTATATCCCGCCCCAATCGATCCCGATTCTGGCCGGAGCTCTTAAGTTATTCCCCAGCCAGGTGCAGGGTATCATCTCTTTTTATGAGCAGCTCTATACCCATCCTCGGGGGAAAAGGATTGTCAGGGTCTGCCGGGGAACGGCCTGTCATGTACGAGGCGGGAAGACAATATTGAAACTGGTTAAGCAAAATCTGGGCATTGAAGAGGGCCAGACGACGCCTGATATGGAGTATACGTTGGAGACGGTTGCCTGTATCGGTGTTTGTGCGCTGGCGCCAAACATAGTCATCAGTTCCGCAACTTATGGCCAGATGAATCCCAGAAAGGTAGCACAATTATTCGGTGACAGAAGGGATGCCAAATAATACACAATATCAACGCACTATTTTCGTGTGCCAGGAGACACCCTGTCTTTCTATGGGATCCGGCGCTGTCTACGAGGCGCTCAAGGCAGAGATAATTCGACAAAAGCAAACAAATGCTGTTGTAGAAATTAGCGGCTGTCATGGACATGGCCTTTGCGCGCTGGGGCCCAGCGTGGTTGTCGAGCCTGATAATATCTTCTACATTCAGGTTGCAGCAAAAGATGCACCGGAGATTGTCAGGTCTCATCTTCGCCATGGCAAACCGGTTGAGCGGCTGCTCTATCACGACCCGGGGACAGGACAAAGTATCCCGCGATATTCTGACATCAACTTCTATAAAAAGCAGCAGCGCGTAATCCTGCATAACTGCGGACACATTAATCCCGAAAAAATCGACCACTACATAAAAAGCGGCGGCTTCAATGCCCTTAAAAAAGCCCTGATGCAAATGAGGCCGGACATGGTCATCGAGGAGGTGAAGCGGGCCGGCTTGAGGGGGCGGGGTGGTGCAGGATTCCCCACCTGGAGGAAGTGGGAATTCTGCCGCAGGGCTGAGGGAAGTCAAAAATATATTATCTGCAATGCCGATGAAGGCGACCCTGGAGCGTTTATGGACCGCTCCATACTCGAAGCAGACCCATATGCGGTTATCGAAGGCTTGACTATCGCCGGTTACGCTATCGGGGCTACGGAGGGGTACATCTATGTTCGGGCTGAGTACCCACTGGCGGTCCAGAGAATTAGAAATGCCCTGACCGAGACGATGAAGAAAGGCTATCTGGGCGATAACATTTTCAATTCAGGCTTTGATTTCAGGATACAGGTTAAGGAAGGCGCCGGCGCCTTTGTCTGCGGAGAGGAAACCGCATTGATAGCATCTATCGAGAGCCGGCGCGGCATGCCCCGTCCCCGCCCACCGTTTCCCGCAGAAGCAGGATTGGATGGAAAACCAACCATCATCAATAATGTAAAGAGTCTGGCTTCAGTCCCGCTAATCATCTCCAACGGAGCGGACTGGTATGCCGGTATCGGTACTGAAAAGTGTAAAGGGACGGTGGTTTTTGCGTTGACCGGAAAGGTGGCCAATAGCGGTCTGGTTGAAGTGCCAATGGGTACACCACTTTCCACCATCATTTTCGATATAGGCGGTGGTATACCGCGAGGTAAAAGATTTAAAGCAGTGCAAACCGGCGGCCCCTCCGGAGGATGTATTCCGGCGCAGTTTCTTGATACGGCTGTTGAATATGAGAATCTCGCCCGATTAGGTTCTATCATGGGGTCAGGAGGCATGGTGGTCATGGATGAGACCACCTGTATGGTCGAGGTAGCACGCTATTTTTTGAGCTTTACTCAAATGGAATCGTGTGGCAAGTGCATCCCATGTCGTCTGGGAACCAAGCAGATGCTGGAAATACTAACCAGAATCACTCAGGGCAAAGGCCGTGATACTGATATTGACACCTTGCTTTCGGTGGCTAAAACGGTTAAGGAATGTTCGCTCTGCGGGCTGGGGCAGACATGTCCTAACCCGGTGCTTACCACACTGAACTATTTCAGGGATGAATATGATGCTCACATCAAGGAGAAGAAATGTCCAGCAGCTGTCTGCGATGCGCTCATGATTTCGCCCTGTCAGCACACCTGTCCGGTAGGCATCAATATACCAAAATACGTTGCCCATATCGCAGCCGGTGAATATCTTCAGGCAGTCGAGACTATCAGGGAGAGGAACCCCTTCCCGGCCATCTGCGGCCGTATTTGCCATCATCCCTGTGAAGGCAGATGCCGCAGGGGAGAACTCGAGGAATCGGTGGCCATCCGAGCGCTCAAACGGTTTGCCGCCGACTGGTATTTTGGGCACCTTAGTGAGTTGCCCGAGCCGGAACCGTTTCCCAGGACGAAAAACCAAAAGGTAGCGGTAGTTGGCGCGGGTCCATGTGGATTGGCGTGTGCTTACTTTCTGGCTCAGGCGGGGTATGGAGTTACCGTTTTTGAAGCTATGGGGACAGGTGGTGGTATGCCGGCGGTGGCCATACCCGACTTCCGGCTGCCGCGAGAAGTTATTGATAACGAAATCGGCTACATCGTCAAGCGTGGGGTAGAGATAAAGTACAACACACCACTGGACACAAATTTCACCATAGAAAACCTACGCGCAAATGGCTACGACGCTGTCTTTATCGCAGCCGGTGCGCAAAAAAGTCAGGTCATTGGCATACCGGGGGAGAGTGAAGACCTGGTCAGTTTCTATTACGGATTGAGATTTTTACACGATGCCAAATTGGGCAAGAAAATCCAAGTGGGGCGCAACGTGGCTATCATCGGTGGGGGTAACGTGGCACTCGATGCCTCGCGTACCGCGCTTCGTCTGGGTGCGGAAGAGGTCAACGTCTACTATCGTCGCTCTCGCGAGGAGATGCCGGTCACCGAGGTGGAATTCGATGAAGCTGTATTCGAAGGCATCAATGTGCATTTTCTGGTGGGCCCGACCCGGATAGTGAGCGAGAAAGGCAAAGTAACCGGGCTGCAATGCATTCGGATGAATTTGGGCGAGCCGGATGAAAGCGGTCGCCGGAGACCTGTTCCAATGCCGGAATCAGAGTTCTTTTCAGAAGCAGACACTGTAATTGCGGCTGTTGGCCAGGCGGCTGACCTCTCCTTTTTATCGCCAGATAGCGCTCTGGAGCGCAGCCGCTGGGAAAGATTAGCGGTCGATTCCAACAGCCTGAGCACAAACATACCCGGTATATTCGCGGGTGGTGATTTTGTATTCGGGCCGGGCATGATTATTGATGCCATTGCCGGCGGCAGACGAGCGGCTATGGCTATCGATAAATACCTCAGAGGCGATAGGTCTCGGGTAGATATGTACGACACGAAACAACCTGGCGTCATTGAAGCAGAGAAGCCCGTCACAAAAGAAGATGGAACCTGGGAGGCGGCTTTCAGGCCGGAGATGCCGCTGCTTCCCATCGAAGATAGAAAGCGAAGCTTCAGGGAAACCGAATTAGGATTATCAGAGGAGAAAGCCATATACGAGGCGAAGCGATGTCTAAGGTGCGACCTAGAAACATAGGGGGGATGCCATGAAATCGATTACAAAGCAAAAAACCTTTGATGAGATCACTCAACAACTTCAGGATTTTAACCGCATATTCATTGCCGGATGCGGCACCTGTGCCACATTAACCCGCACCGGTGGAGTTGATGAAGTAACTGATATGAAAGAAAAGTTGGTGTCTCAGGGCAAGCTGGTTACCGGTTCCGTGGTTATTCCAGTTGCCTGCGATGACATGACGGAGGCACTGGCGAAAGAAAACAACACCCCTCTTAAAAGCGCACAAGTCGTCCTGGTCATGGCCTGTGCCCTGGGAGTGCATAGGATGAGTCAGCACGTCAACATACCTGTAATTCCGGCACTGGATACACTGTTCATCGGCATAGATGACGGACAGGGCTCATTCCATGAAGTTTGCGCACAGTGCGGACAATGTGTACTGGGAGAGATGGCCGCTATATGTCCCATCACAGCCTGCCATAAGGGGCTGCTAAATGGGCCATGTGGTGGCACCACTAATGGTAAGTGCGAGGTGGACAAAGAAAAAGATTGCGCCTGGACTCTCATTTATAACCGGCTCAAGGAACAAAACAGGCTCGATGCCATGCGAAAATATCAACCGCCCAAGAACTACCAGGCTGTGCCCAGGCCCAGGGTCGTAAAAGTTGTGTAGGTGAGAAGAGGTGAAATATGACCTCAAAATTTAAATCGCTGCTCGACTCCGGCAAGTTCGTAATAACCAGTGAAATAGGCCCGCCGAAAGGGACAAACATTGAAAAAATGCTTCACCATATAGACATCCTCAAGGATAAGGTCGATGGCATTAATGTTACCGACCACCAGAGCTCAGTTATGCGCTTCCCCTCAATCGGCGGATGCTTGGCTATAGAAGAACGAGGGGGCGAGCCTATACTACAAATGACCTGCCGGGACCGCAATCGTATGGCACTCCAGGCTGAACTATTATTTGCCTATATCAGGGGTGTCAGGAATGTTCTGTGTCTAACAGGCGATGCCGTCCCGGTTGGTGACCATAAAGAAGCCAAGGGGGTATTCGACCTGGACTCGGTCCAGCTGCTAAGAACAATAAGAACAATGGAGTCAGGGAAAGACCTCGGCGGGAACGACTTAGACGGGACAGTAAAATTCTGCGCTGGCGCCATAGTTACTCCGGAGGCCAATCCAATCGAACCACAGCTTATTAAATTCGAAAAAAAGGTTGAGGCCGGGGCTGAATTTTTTCAGACGCAGGCAGTCTACGACTTAGACAAATTCGCCAGGTTTATGCAGTTCGCGCGCCGATTTCCTATAAAAGTCCTGGCAGGCATTGTCTTACTATCATCAGCGAAAATGGCCAAGTATATGACTGACAATGTGCCCGGCATTTTTGTACCGCAGATTTTAATAGATGAGCTGGCGAATGCACCCAAAGGGACGGCACTCAGTAAAGGTATAGAAATAGCCGGCAGGATGGTCGCCACCTTAAAGAAAGAGGCTATCTGTGACGGCGTTCATATAATGGCTATAGGTAAAGAGGAGGTCGTCCCGGATATCTTGGCTGCAGCGGGCGTATAGTGCTGCAATCTACGTATAATACTATTTATAGAGCTATTTTTACCTCGCCTCAGCTCGAGTTCACTACTGTGGACAGGTCAGGAAGTGCCTGAACTCGTGATTGTGAAGAAGCATCTAGTTTCTTTGATCAAGACTGTTCGCGGCCGCTTGGGTTCGAATCCTGCGTCGGCATTATAGCCCATTCCTAAATTTCTTCAGCTCATTTTGACAAAGTATCTTGCGTTTGTGATAAACTGCCGGAGACTACAGAGCGTTATATAAAGTTGAAGGACTTGCCATGAAAGAAACACCCGATTATGAGAAATATCCGGTCGGCGACGAGGAGATGGGAATACGGTACAAGAACTGGACGGAATCACTAGCCAGGCAGATGGTCACACTGTACCGGGTTGGCAAAGAGGTCGGCGGACAAAAATTCGTCGACCGGCTCAAAGAAGCATATTTTAAGCAGGGCCAGAAGGGCGCAGATATGTGGATGGCCCTCAGCGAAACCACGCTGGAAGACTTTCACGACTGCATGGCGCTGCCCAAGGTGCACGACCTGATCGACGATACCTACGCCAATTACTGGGACGGGTACGTGGAAAACACGCCGAAGGCCTTCGAGAA
>CAYPRI010000051.1:0-11436 GCA_964413085.1 uncultured Dehalococcoidales bacterium | reverse complement strand
AAAACCTTCAAACTGGCTTGCCAAAGCGTTTCCGGATTTACCAGATGCTCATGAGCACGCGGGTGCGCTATAACTCTGGCCTTGGGCAGCACTTTCACTGCTCCCCCCGCGCTACCGGCATGGTCGATATGAATATGTGTAAAGATAATGTAGCTTAGTTGCTCGGGATTCATTTGCGTTTTGCGCAATGCAGATAAAAAAGACGGTATGGCAGTTGCCGGTCCGATATCTATCACCGCGGACCTTCCACCCGAGAGTAAGTAAGGCCCGATAAATTCGCTGTATCCAGGTATAGGGGGCACAAGGTTTAGAAGCATTATCTTTGGAGCAATAGTCAGTATTTCAGCTTCCAATATAGGACTCCAAAATTAATGAATATAGTCTGAATTAAATTGGGAATTCAGATGGTTTCTAAATGGCTGGGGATCCAGGATTCGAACCTGGCCTTACGGATCCAGAGTCCGCTGTCCTACCGCTAGACGAATCCCCAGTCCATCATCGGATTATAACAAAGGCATATAGTCGTGACAACCCCGTTTTCGAAAATCATGTAATTTCATATTTTTTATGTTTTTTCGGTATTTTGTCATAACTATTACTAATTTCCTAGTCTTTGTGGTACTAAATCATTATTACCTACGTAGTATATTGAGCGTATAATGTAATATACGATATAAACTTTAGTCACGAAAATATCGTTATAAAGTTCGTAAATAATTTTTATGGAGGTGTATATGAAATTGTCTTATCGGCATCTTGTCTTTGTTATGGGAGTTGTTCTTCTTATATTTCCTGTTCTGGCAATTGGTTGCGGACAGCAGCCACAAATACCAGGCACGGTTTCATCGTCAGGCGGCACTAATCCCATTGCAAAGGAGTTCGTTGAATTCCAAGTTGGACCCCTTAATTTCTCTCGAAACGGCGCAAGTGTTGGTGAAACAGTAACGGTCTCCACTAACGTAAAGAATACCGGCGGTATTGCTGGCACGTATAAAGCAATACTTATCATTGATGGTAAGCTAGCAGAGCAGAAAGACGTCTCAATAGGCGCGGGTCAAACCCAACCGGTGAGTTTTCAGGTAACTGAGTCCGCTCCCGGTGACTATAAACTGGAAATAAATGACTTATCGGCGGTTTTGAGTGTTTATAAATGGCCGTACACTATTAAGTACGATCTGGGAAATGCTTCGATAGAAGCGTGGAGTTTGTCTGGAGAGTATGGACATATTGTTCATTTCACTCCTCCCGCGACGCCTTTTAAAATACAGAAAATTGATGCGTATGTGCAGGCTGTCGTTAATAAGGATAGCGAATGGTACTCCAAATTTGTCACGGTACGAATTTGGAATAGCGACAGGACACAGCAGTTGTGGTCAGCTAATTTTCCATGGCGTGATTTCTGGAACGACGTAGGAAGCTTTTGGAAGGAGATCCAGGTTCCGAATATAAGCACCGACGGTGATTTCTACGTGGAAATAGTCACCCATAGCAACCAGTTCGGTTCTGATATCGGTGCCGCACCAAATCCCGATGTTGTACCGGCCGTTTTCGTATACTATGACAGACCAAACCCATATCAGACTACACCTGTTCCAACTACCGTAACCCGATCTGGCGTATCTATTATGGGGCAACCAGTCGAAGTCCCGGTTAAATATCAGGGGTTGAACTGGCTAATTCGCGTCGAAGGTGACGGCAGCCTTTAAAAGAGTACTGGCGTAGCTATTAAGTAATTTATTGCAGTGATTGCTATAGCGGCGGGGATATGGAATTCCACTTCCGTACCCCGCCTTTCTCTTTACTTTAAAATCCAACACCTAACCAATCCACTATATCTTCACTCATTATCATGTAAAAACGGCGTTTGCCAACAAGTGGGCTCGCTGTTATACTCATTCAGAGGATAGAAGAACTTGTCTGACTGGCTGGCTTTGCAGCGGACCATCAGTATATCTTTCAAAGACGATTCAATACTGGAACAAGCCCTCATACATTCCTCTTATGTGAACGAGAATCCGGGCTGCAAATTCACAGATAACGAACGACTTGAATTTCTGGGAGACGCCTTACTTAGTTTCATAGTTGCTGAAGAGCTTTATGGCCGGTTTACTGATTTCGGTGAAGGTGACCTGACGGAGATTCGCATATCCTTAATCCGACAGGAAACCCTATCCGATATCGCCTCCCAAATAAAACTGGGCGATCATCTCCTTCTCGGTAGGGGAGAGGAAGCCACCGGCGGACGCACTAAACCCACTAATATTGCTGATGCTTTTGAGTCTTTAGTCGGGGCAATATACCTTGATCAGGGATTAGATGTTGCCAGGCGTTTCGTTTTAGCCAAATACGCCAGCCAGCTCGAGGATGCAAGAGCAAAAGGAATAGGGCGTAATTATAAGGCCTTGCTACAAGAGCTTACACAGGCTAGACATAAACAGCTGCCGTCTTACCAGGTTGTCCAATCTTCGGGTCCGGACCACGACAAAAGCTTTACTGTCGAAGTTAGATTAGGAGGTAAGGTATTGGGAGCGGGTTCCGGGAAAACTAAGAGAGCAGCCGAGATGGATGCTGCACGCTCAGCCTGGCAGCAACTGTCAGCTGAATAGCGCTATAGATTCTAAGATGCGGGCTCGAGTACCACCATTTCAGTCAATTCGGGTAATTTATCGGATTTAATTTCTATCTCGCTCGAATTCAATCTCTTAACATTCGTCTTATCTTTGATAAAATCATCAACCGTATTCAACGGCCAGTTGCATTTAGCCGTTTTGTAATGCATGGGCATGGCGATTCTCGGCTTCAAATCATCAACTACTGTAGCAGCCATTTTGGCGTCGATGGTATAGACACCCCCAATGGGGACCAAAAGTACATCTACACTGCCGATTTCAGTCATTTGCTCAGGACTAAGTCTATGACCCAGGTCACCTAAATGACAGACCTTAACACCATCGACGGAAAAGCAAAAGGCCGTATTAGCGCCCCTTTCTTTTCCTTGCGATTGGTCATGATGAGTAGCGATGCCTCTAAATTCAATTCCTTTTAAATTTTTAGTAATACTGCCGGTTATCAACTCAGGTTTGTCTGGAACCCCCGAGATATTGTTGTGGTCGAAATGGTCATGACTCATGATGATTATATCCGCATGCTCTTTTATCGGTATGTAGCTCAGGCCGCTGCCCTGGGGGTAAGGGTCGGTGATTATACTGGTTCCGGCCTCAGAAGTAATTAGAAAAGAAGCGTGTCCCATCCATTTTATTTTCATGTTTTGCCTCCTGGCTTTAATGAACTGAAAGTGAAACTAGGGTCAATCCATTTCGCTTAAGTCGCTGAACTCAGCGCAAAATTGACCAGCGTTCTGACACATACACCCGTGGCTCCTTTTACCAGGTAACCACGCTCTTTCTCGGTCATAGAGGTTCCGGCAATATCTATATGCGCCCACGGAGTCTTGCCAGCGAATTCCGACAGGAACTGTGCCGCCGTTATAGCGCCTCCGTAACGACCTCCACTGTTCTTAATATCAGCGATATCGCTCTTGTTCTGCTCCTTGTATTCCTCGTACATCGGCAACTGCCATAATCGCTCCCCAGCCTCAGTTCCGGCTTTAACTACCTTGTCTATTAACTCCTGGGAATTACCGAATATGCCGCTGCAGACATCTCCAAGCGCTACGTGGCAAGCACCGGTTAACGTGGCGATATCTACCAGCAATGAAAAACCTTGCTTAACAGCGTAACTTAAGGCATCAGCTAGAGTTAGCCTGCCTTCGGCATCGGTATTTACTACCTCTATGGTCTTGCCATTTAAAGCTTTCAAAATATCACCTGGTTTTAAAGCATTCCCTCCAGGCAGATTTTCAGTAGCCGGAACTACCGCCGTGACATTAATTTTTAACTTAAGCTGAGCAATTGCGCTTACGGCTGCCATTGCGGCGGCGGCACCCGCCATGTCACCTTTCATCTCAGCCATATTCTCAGAAGGCTTAATCGATATTCCGCCTGAATCAAAAGTAATGCCCTTGCCAACGAATCCAAGTGTTGCATGAGATTTCTTATCGCCTTTATAGCTCAAAACTATCATCTTCGGCGGCTGGCAGCTGCCTTTGGCCACTCCCAACAGCGACCCCATGCCCTCTCTTTCCATCTGTTGATGGTCCAGTATCCTCAGCTCTAAACTCTGGGCTCTCGTCAGCTGGCGAGCTACCTTCGCCATATCGGTCGGCGTCATGAAATTGGCGGGTTCGTTAATCCAGTCCCGCGCCATGCATGTAGCCTGGGCAATAATTTTTCCTTTCTTACAGCCTCGCTCCGTTGCGGATAGTTTTGTGGATTCCCTCTCAACAATAAGAAGCTCTGAAATTTCCTGATCCTCTTCCTCTTTTGTCACATGCTTTTGAAACCGATAAAGCCCCAGTATGCCACCTTCGGTAATAGCTTGCGAAGCAGCCTCAGGTTCCATTCCGCCGACACCAGCGCCATGTGCGATTGTAGCTATTCGACGGCAATTGAGCTTCCGAAGAGTACGACAGAATTCGGCGGTTAAAGTTCGTATTCTATCTATTGTTAAATCCGATTCTTTGCCCAACCCGATAACGGCCACTATACGTGCCGGAATTTTACCCAGGCTGTGAATAATACTGATTTCATTGAACTTTCCCTTGAACTCACCCTGCTTGATAAGTGCGGTGATAGCATTATCGAGCGCTTTATCGACAGCACCGGTAGCTCCGCCCGGACTCTTTACACCTTCAAAAAAGTTGACTACTATCGCGTCGGCCTTTACAGTGGCAATATTACCGGTGATTACTTTAATGTCCAATTTTGCCTCCTAAAACACAACAAGCCTGCTCTATGGTCTCCGTGGCTTATCCAGATTTACTACCTATTTTATCTTATAAAGCCCGGGAAGGGAATGGCCGCTCTTTTATAGCTCAACGATTTAAACTACGAACAATCTTATCGATAACCGGAGTTATATCCCGTGAAGTATCCACAACAAAGTGGTTGCGACGTATTTTTTCTGCTTTCGGCGTCATCTGCCGGTAAATTTCCCAGTCAGCGTCTGAATTGCTGTCCGGATTAGCTGCGCTTTTTCTTGCCTGCAAACGTTGATAAGCCAGTTCAGGTGGCGCTTCAACACTTACCAGAATGAGCCTGGCTCCGGTCCTTTCGCTTATTCGGTACAGATACTGTCGATTGCTTTCTGATAGATTTGTAGCATCAAAGCAGACAGGTACCCCACGATTAAGAAGCCACTCTAGCAGGCTATGTACGGCAGAAAATAGGCGACGACTTTCTTCTGCACTGTAATTCGGTTTGGGAAATATAACTTTGCGGAGCGCGTCACTTTCTAGAACACAAAAGTCATATTTTTCACAGAGCTTTCCACAGAAATAGGTCTTGCCAGTTCCTGGTAAACCGCTAACTAGGATAAAGCCCGGTTCATCCACTGGATCAGGTAATGGTCCAAGACTGTCTCTTAATTTTGCTAAATCTCTATCCTGCTGGTTTATCTCCATATACATGAAGAATTATAGGCTATTTTTATAACGCATGCCATTGTGTAAATCAAAGTATCCATACAAAATCCATTGACTTAGAGGCGGTTAATTAAATAGAATGGTGTTACGAACTTAGACCAATAATCCGTAACATTTATAACTGTAACGGTCAAACTATGCTGAGGGATGTAAAAATAGGGCAATATTTGTCCTGGTCCAGCGTGTGCCAGGACGGCTATTCATTTAGTAACACACCTGTACCGGGTTTTGATGATGGCGAAGTTCTGGCCAGGATAAATGAGTTCCAGCCGCTCATTTCCACCGACGGCAGTTATCAAAATGAAATACTGAAGAGCGTGTTCAACATTGGCCTTAGAAAAGCCGAGGTAAAACCTCTATGGATAGTTCCCAAATCGATCAGACGCCGAAGATTTATGCACGTTGCCAGAGGTGGAGATGTAGGGACAGATGCCGGCATGGCACCAGTTGATTACACCCTGCACAGGCAATTCGCAGGACTCGCAAAAAAAGGCAATGATGACAAACTAAAGTTCGCCAACAAATATGGTCTACTGAGTCATCAGGCTGTTCATAATTTGATTTTTAGAAATCCTAATACGAGCAGGCAATTTCAGATCGGGGAGTCATTGGTGTGGTGGCAGGAAGAGATTAACGATATGCATTCCTGTGTGAAATTGTGGGATATGATAGTTTCTAAGGATAAAAAGTTGAAAGACGTTGTGTTGTGGCATAGGGACGGCATAGTAATTAGACTGGAAAACGGCGACATACATTTGGTGAGAAGATCAAATTTGAATCTGCTGGCCAGATGGAACAAAGGTGATACCAAAGGACCCGCTCTATATTATCTTTCAGTAGAATCAAATAAGCGATTAACCAATAAATTAACGCCAAGAATTCCGGAGTTTGAAAAGCAGGAGGCTTACATTTATCCTGATACTCTACTGTCTGCAATATGGCTCATGTTCCTTCTAGAGATGGGAGGTAATATCAGGCTGGTAAAGTGCCATATTTGTGGTAGTTACTTCAGTTCACACGACCCGCGCGCGCAATATTGCTCTGCTAGATGCAGGATGCGGAAATATAGGAAAAGCACTATGAAAAAATCACGGAAGCGAAGTAGAGTTAATGGCCTAAGGTAAACTGAAATGCGTCCCTGGAGGGATTCGAACCCACGACCCGCTGCTTAGAAGGCAGCCGCTCTGTCCACTGAGCTACAGGGACTGGTTTTGAGTGTAGCACAGCAGAAATCAACTGGCAAGAGGTCGATTTAGTTCAATAATACTACTGTTTGGCCTTGTCTTCGGTGCCTTTATCGGCTTCCTTTGCCTTTGTTACCTTCACGTCGCTGGTGTCTGCGGTAACATTCTTTCTATTATCAGTCACATAGAACCCGGAACCCTTGAAGATAACAGGCACTGGCGAAAAGAGACGCTGTGCACCATTCTTACATCTGGGACACGCAACAATAGATTCATCGTTAAAACTCTGTTTCAGTTCAAACTTTAAATTGCACTTTGCACAATGATACTGATAAATCGGCATGGATAACCTCCTGGCAGCCAGAGGAACTATGTTTATGCTGGTTATACTCTGATATAAATTAGCAGTCTCATTTTCTAATTGCTAATTTTATACAAAATTCGAATTTAGGTCAAGTATCTTCATTCACTATTATATATGAACAAAACGTATTTAATAAATTAGTTGGGTAATGCATGTAATCATGACGCTATGATATACTATGGCTGATGGTGGGATAGGGCGGATAAACTTCCAAAAAACACTGTTATTATGGGCTCGTAGCTCAGTGGCAGAGCGACCGGCTCATAACCGGTTGGTCGCAGGTTCGAACCCTGCCGAGCCCATTAATTCAATTCTATTTTAGTGTCAGACATACCAAAAATTAAGCCGTTTCCCGCAGATATTTAAATACTGAGAGAGCTGCAGTAGAGCCGTCGCCAACAGCACTGGCAACCTGGCGAGGTGAACCTTTACGTATATCGCCCGCGGCAAATATACCAGGCGATGATGTAGCCATCGATTCATTTGTCTTAATAAAACCAGCTTCATCAAGCTCTATTGTATCCGCGAAACACTGGCTATTTGGCTCAGAACCCACGGCAACAAAGACACCGGCCACCTCAAGCTTGGATAACTCACCCGTTTTTACGTTACGCAGGTTGAGACAGCTTACTTTACTATCCCCAATGATTTCCTCGACCACCGTATTCCATACGGGCTCCAGTTTGGGCTGTGCTAGAGCCTTTTGTTGAAGTATTTTGCCGGCCCTGAGCTGGTTCCGTCGATGTATTATGTAGACCTTGCTGGCATGTTCACCAAGCTCCAAAGCATCGGTTATCGCGGTGTCACCCCCGCCGACTACAGCTACATCCTGGTCACGAAACAGGAAGCCATCGCAAGTAGCACAATAAGAAACACCGCGGCCTACGAATTCATCCTCACCAGGAACTCCGAGCTTGCGATATTCCGAGCCGGCAGCAATAATAATAGCACCAGCTTCAAAAATACGTTCAGCGGTAATAATGCTGTAGGTTTTTCCTCGTTTAATTGCCGTGACCGCGCCATTCATGGTCTCCAGGCTGTATTTGACCGCTTGCTCATGCATTAGCGAAGCCAACTCAAAACCAGAAATTCCCTCAGGGAAGCCCGGATAGTTGTCAACCTGCCTGGCGTTAACAATCTGGCCGCCGAAAATACCGCGCTCGATAAGTAACGATTTCAGACCAGATCTGGAAGCATATAATCCCGCAGTTAGGCCAGCCGGTCCGCCTCCAATTATTATGACCTCGTATTTGCCCATTTCTCGTCTAATTTTTATACTCATATAATCTGATCACCCTCATTCTATAATATTCGACCGACTAGTACCATTGTATCGGCATCAAGGAATGAAATCATGTAGGACAAACGTACTAGATGCGTCACGTATTGCATATAGTATTTTAGTCATATTTTGTTGGCTATTATGACTATTTATATTGACATCGCATATTTTCCATGCCATTATACCTAATTGTGTGTACTGTTCTTTTACTTGCAAAAGCAACCTTTGTTGTGTGAGGGGAAATTGACGGAGTTACTTACTACCAGGGAAGTCGCTAATTATCTGAAACTTAGACCTGAGACCGTGCTTCGCGGGGTTAAAAAAGGTGAGATACCGGCCATTAAGGTCGGCGGGCACTTCAGATTTGATAAAAAACAAATAGACGAATGGCTTTTCAATAATTCCACTTCGAAGAAGCGCATCCTGGTTATCGACGACGACGAACCGATAAGGAAGCTGTTCAAAGAGACGCTGGAAAAAAGCAACTATCACGTACTGACTGCCGATAATGGAGGCAAAGCGTCAAAATTGGTCGGTAGTTGGAACTTCGATTTAATTTTCTTAGACCTCAAAATGCCCGAAATGGATGGAGTGGAAACTTTCCGCAGGATCCGACGCATTGATAAGACAGTGCCAATAGTTGTTATTACCGGATTCGCAGCCAGCGAAATGCTCAGGAAAGCTTTGAAACAAGCTCCTTTCGGGGTCATGAAAAAACCGTTCGGTGCCAGGGATATACTCAGGTCTACTGAGAATTTCCTGAAAGGTGCTAAGAGCAAAACAAGAAATGAATTTGAATAGATCAGCGGGAATATAGAATCGAAAGAATCGATCTGGACTATCGGGCAGTGACAGAATGTCGAAAGAACATAAACAGCAAGTTAGAGACAACTCCAACTTGGTACTCGCCTGGTTTAGTATTGGACTTACACTGATTGCTCTTTTGGAAGTAGCTGATGAGTATTTTGACATTCCGGCTCTGATATTTCATACGCCAGCTACACCGGTCAATTGGTCTGAGGTAATTCTCGAAATATCCTTAATGTTCGTCGTCGGTCTTTCTGTTGGCCTTTTGCTAAACAGACTGTTATCCAGTAAAAGACGTACAGAAGCGGCCCTGCTAGACTCAGAAGAGCAATATCTGCTTTTACAGGAACATGCTAGTGAAGCTATTTTAATGATTCAGGATGGGAGAATTAAATTCGCCAACCCCAGAGCTTCCAGATTGTTAGCCTATGCTAATAACGAACTCTCCAACATGCAGTTTATCGAACTTATCCATAATGATGACCGAGAAATCGCCATCAAACGCTATCTGGTGGCCATAAATAGTAAAAAAATGTCATTACCCTACACATACAGGATCACCACCAAACGAGGTGATACAAAATGGGCTGAAACAACTTCGGCAGGTACGACTTTCGAAGGGCAACCTGCAGTGCTCATTTTCATGACTGATGTTACCAAGCGCAAGAAAGCTGAGCAGGCTTTGCGGAAAAGCGAGGAGCGTTATCGGACTATATTGGAAGATATGGACAAGGGTTATTACGAAACAAACCTCGCAGGCAATATTATCTTTGTCAACGATTCAATCTGCCGCATTCTCGGATATTCAAGTGAAGAGGTGATAGGAACAAGTTATCGCTCTTACGCCTATGATGAAGCTAATGCCGAGAAGATATACGGTTACACTAATAGCGTTTTCAAGACAAGACGCCCAGCTAAATGGTTCTCCTGGGAGTATAAAGCTAAAAACGGTGAGAAACGATTTATCGAGGCATCGATAGCTCCCAAGTTTGATGAGCGGGGAGAAGTAATAGGATTCAGGGGCATTCTGAATGATGTTACTGACCGAAAAGCTATTGAGCAGCAAGTTCTTTTAACGAACAAGCTGGCTTCAATAGGGGAACTCGCGTCCGGAGTAGCTCATGAGCTGAACAATCCGTTGACCACCGTTATGGGGTACGCGCAACTCCTGACTGAAACGAATGATATTCCTGACCACATAAAAGAAGACCTGGACAAGATATATCAAGAGAGCCAGAGAGCTGCTAAGATAGTTCAAAACCTTCTCAGCTTTGCCCGACGCCGTCGGCCCGAGAAGACCAATTTTGACATAAATAATCTGGTTTTAAAAACACTGGATTTGCGAAACTATGAACTCAAGGTAAGTAATATTAGCGTTCGTGTAAATTTAAGGCCGGATTTACCGGAAATAAAGGCTGATTATCACCAGATCCAACAAGTTATACTGAACATACTCATAAACGCCGAACAGGCATTAAACGAGGTGAGACGAAGAGGCAAAATCAGCATAAAAACCGATGCCGTAAAAGACCACGTGAAAATAATAATCACCGATAATGGACCCGGCATTTCCTCAAATGACATAGACAGAATCTTCGACCCCTTCTTTACAACCAAGGAGGTAGGTAAAGGCACGGGACTCGGATTGAGTGTTTGCCATGGAATTGTGACCGCACACGGCGGCAAAATATATGTTGAAAGTGAAAAGGGAAAAGGTGCCTCATTCAGCATAGAACTACCTATTGCGTTCGGCGAAGAGGCTGAAATTATGGAAGCTAGTGCAGTGACCCAATATGTTTCCACCTCGCATCAAAGGAAAACCAATAAAGTTTTGGTCGTCGATGACGAACCTGGTATACGTGATATCCTAGCCAGGATTCTATCTGAAAAAGGCTATCGAATTGACTCAGCTTCAGATGCTAAAACTGCCCTGATGAAGATTGCAGAAAACTCCTATGACCTGTATATAATAGACCTGAAACTTCCAAAAATAAGCGGTAAGAAACTCTACGAAATCATGATTGAGAAACATCCATCTTTAACTCGCAGAGTCATGTTTATTACAGGTGATACAATCACACAGTCCACGCAGGATTTCCTTGATTCCACGGGAAAGCCATATTTAACCAAGCCATTCAATCCACGTGTCATTGGGGAAATGGCCCAGAAGCTAATGGGGGGAGTGTTGGCGCTGGAATAACTTGACATAATATTGCACATTCATTTTTTATCTCTGCTGTGAAAAGCCTGATGGATC
>CAYPRI010000050.1:1818-12095 GCA_964413085.1 uncultured Dehalococcoidales bacterium | reverse complement strand
AACCAGCGCCGCAAGGAAGAAACTTAAAATCAAAGTATTGATGAGTCGATAGCCAAATACTATAATATCATCAAACTATGAGTAGCCCTGTAGCACCATCACCAATTGTTATCGAGCCAATCCGACGTTCTTTTCCTGCAGAAAAGGCGAAAGCCTGGCACTACAAGATACATCCCTACTATACTAAGCAACCTTCTAATTTAGTCGGTGAGTATATACGACATTTCTGTCCCGAAGGCGGTTTGGTTGTCGATCCTTTCTGCGGTACTGGTGTCACCGCCATCGAAGCTCTAACCAATAGACGGCGCGCACTATGCATTGATCTCGACCCATTAGCTGTATTCATCACCAGAATGACCTGCCTATCCCCGGTTGACCTCAATTCCTACTGGGATGCCTACCGTCAGGTTGAGAAGCAGATGAAGCCAATTGTCGACTTCGTCCGCAAAGCCTCACCTAATGAACTAGCAGATTACAAGCTAACAGAATGGTATCCCAAAGGAATAAAACTTCCTTCCAATGCCGATAGGGAGTATGTAGAAGACCTCTTTGGCAGAGGACAGTTGATATCACTAGCTCATTTAAAAGCGGCAATTCTGAAAATAAAAAATGAGTCAGCACGATGCCTACTGTTGTTCGTTTTCTCAGGTATTTTAGCGAGAGCGAGCATAACATATGGCATAGACTCCAAGCACGCAGGAGGCGGAGATAGTGGTATCTTCAAAGTGTATCGCTACTGGGTACCTCCAACACCTGACTACCGCGACATTTGGCAACTGTTTTCCACCCGAGCAAAACTAGTTGCTAATGCCAAAAAGAGAGGTAAGACCGCCTTTGGCGACTTTGTGCAGGAAGGCAAGACCTTCAATGTCTACTGTGATTCAGCCGAGAACCTCCTCAAGTACACGTCAGAGAAGTCAGCCGATTATATTTACACCGACCCACCTTATGGTGCTCACATCGCCTACTTAGACCTGAGTACCATGTGGCATGCCTGGCTGGGACTTGAAGTCATCGATGATATGCGGCAAAGAGAAGCTATTCTAGGCGGGGAGCAGCAATTTGATGAAAAACATTATCTGAATGTGCTCCAGAAATCATTTGAGCAGATGTTTTATGTACTTAAGGACGAAGCCTGGCTATCCCTTGTCTTCCATCATAAGGAAACAAAGCTGTGGTATTCAATCAGGGATATGCTCCGCTACATTGGCTTCGAGTATATAAACACAACAGCCCAGCCACTAGCTAAACAGACATTCCATAAAGTTAAGAACCCATTGCGAGTTCTAGGTGAGAGTCTAATCGTCAATTTCCAAAAGGGAGCTACTAGAAAGATAGCTCAGCCCATGTCGCTGCCCATGGCGAACCTGATCAAGAATGTGGCTGAGCGCGTAATTTATCGCGAGGGCGGCGCCACCACTGAGGAGATATTGAGAGAAGTAGTGCCGGACCTTTTTGATAATGACCTTTTCTTTGATGCTGCCTCCAAGAATATTGGCGACATTCTAGCAATTCTGGAGAGCGATTTTGAGCTTGATGACAATAATCTGTGGCAAATCAAGCCTGGGCGCGACGTCGGTAATTTCATCCCGCCCAAAGATCGCATAAAATACTATGTCATAGGCTATCTGCGAAAAGTAGGTAAGGCGAACTTCGATAGCATCGTAACAACCATTTTGCCGTTGCTTATAAACGGGCATAAACCGACAAAACAGGATATCGCTGATGTTTTAAATGAGGTGGCTATTTCTCACGATAGGGTTAATTGGGAACTGAAAGGCACCGATGTGCTAGCAAAGCAAGGGGTTTTACCCCTAATGTTCGACGCAATAGAGCCTTATCCCTCTGAAATACCATCCAGCACCAAACACAACCAGCAAATCTACCGCCTTGCCATACTTTGTCAGAAAGCGGGCTTTATCCCTTACATAGGTAAGCAGGAAAGAAGTGACCCCATGCTGGCAGGACTCAAACCATTAACTCAGCTTAATGTGAAAGCCAACTTAGAAAATATGAAGCGTATTCAACAAGTTGATATGATTTGGATACAAGCTGATGGAACTCCAATCTGGGCTTTCGAAATAGAGGAGCATACATCAATTCTGAGCGCTCTGGAAAGGTTCGTTGCTTTATTATCAGCCATGCCCGAGCTTGGTAAAAGCCGCCAGCTAACTATCGTAGCACCAAAAGCCAGACGAAGAAAGCTTTATAAGGAGCTAACAAGCTCATCCTATATCGGGCACCCTCTATTTTTAGAAAACAAACTCACCTATATATTCTTTGAAGACTTGGAGGCCGGTTTTTCCAAATTTAGTTCCAAAGCTAGCTTTAATTTGGAAAGCCTCCACTCTATATGCCACCTACCGCCAACATCATAATAGGGATCTAAATTCCCGAAACCTCGATAGTCTTGTTCCGGCTGCCGAAGCCGCTGGATATGGCTATCTGTCTTTGCGGAACTCCAAAATAGTCAGCCAGCAGTTTTATCATCGCCCTGTTGGCTTTGCCCTCTTTAGCCGGTTCCCTAACTCGTACTAAAAATAAATCGCCTTCCTTAACCACTTCTTCAACTTTAGAATTCGGCGTTACCTTAACTCTAATCTTCATATTTTAGTTCCACCCATAGACCATTTCGATATAGTCGAGCCGGCCGCACATGCATCAACCTATTCGCTAATTGCTGTCTGCTTTCGGTATACGTCCTGATGTAATTATGGCTGAGGCCGGAATATACGCCGCTTCCCGGCTCAACCTCATTCTCCCATAGCACCGCCAGATCCACACCGATAAATCCCCGACTGAACTTGCCGGCACTCTCTTTAGTCAGTTCCAGCATTCGCCGGCTGCGTTCTCTCTTAACATCATCACTTATCTGTCCTGACATCCGAACCGCCAGTGTGCCAGGTCTGGCCGAATAAACAAAAACGTGCATATCGGCAAAACCCATTTCTTTACAGAATGAATAGCTCTCTTTAAATTCTGCGACGCTTTCCCCCGGAAAACCGACCATGACATCGGTTGTTATTGACACGTCCGGCACCACATTTCTAATTAAAGAAACTGCCTGGCTATAATCATTGAGTGAATAGCGTCGTTTCATTCGCTTGAGCACACTTCCACTGCCGCTCTGTAATGCCAGGTGGAAATGGCGGCATAATCGGTGCTCTCGCCATAGAGCAAGCAGTTCGCGTGATATATCCTGAGGCTGTAAAGATGACAGATGCAGCCTCTCCACTCCAGTAACCTGTAAAATTTCCCGAACCAGGCCCTTAAGATTGACACTATTGTCGGCGTAGTCTCCGATTTTAGTCCCGGTTAACACTATCTCCCTGTAGCCGGACGAGACCCTCGCTTTCACCTCGTTAACCACTTCCTCCATCGGCAGACAATACTCCATTGTACGAACCTGCGGTACGATGCAATAAGCACACGAATCATTGCATCCGTCCTGTATCTTTATGAAACTGCGAACCCTGCCGACGTCGCTCGTGATAAGTAGCGTTGTCGGACAAGATGCCCCCAAATCAGCCGGTACTTGTATGAAATCCATGACGCGCATCTTGTCTTCGTTACCGAGGACCAGCCCGGCACCGGCCTGAGTTAGCTCCTGCGGAGCTCTCTGTGCATAGCACCCTGTGGCCACAATCAAAGCCTCGGGATTCTTCTTATGCCACAGCCTGACCAGGTGCCGAGATTTGCGGTCAGCAATGTGCGTCACTGAGCAGGTGTTTAATATGTGTATGTCAGCTGCCTCGCCGCTAACAACGCTGTGGCCAGCCGCCGCAAATTGCCTTGCCAGAAGCTCGCTCTCGGCTTGATTGAGCTTACAACCAAGAGTATGAATAGCTACTTTCATCTGAGATTGCCTTAACCAGATAGCAATTATATTTTCCCTTTACTCATCAGGTCAACAAGATATTACATGGCTTGAAGGCAACAACAAACTTATGGTATAAATCAGCCAAATCGGATGTCTGAGGCACAGTTTTGAGCCGTACCCACTGGCACCTGCTAACCCCATCTCAAGTACCACCTGATATACCTGGTGTTAATCCGCTTATAGCTCGACTGCTCAGCAATCGAGGAATTTCACAGCTGTCACAAATAGAAACTTTCCTGGCTGCTGACAGCCGGCTGGAATCTGATCCGTTCCTCCTGCCCGATATACAGCAGGCTGTAAACCGAACTTATCGGGCACTTCTAACCGGCGAGGACATAGCCATCTACGGCGACTTCGACGCCGATGGCATCACAGCCACAGCACTACTGGTAGAGGGGCTTTCCGCACTCGGAGGCAAGGTTATTCCCTACATTCCTCATCGTCACCATGAAGGTTACGGTGTTCAGGTAGCCGCTCTGGAAAAGCTGCGTAAAAAAGGTATCAGCCTGGTCATTACAGTCGATACAGGCATAACAGCCATCGCTGAAATCCAAAAAGCCAGGAAGATGGGGATAGACATAATAGTAACGGACCATCATTTGCCGTTATCTGAGCTACCGTCGGCTCTGGCAGTTATTGATCCAAAGCGAAGCGATTCCGGCTGCCAGTCATTGGAACTTGCTGGAGTTGGTGTTGCTTTTAAGTTTCTTCAGGCGTTGCTTAAGGGCAGCGGGCGTGGAGACTTAATAAACAGCTTATTGGACCTGGTAGCCCTAGGTACCGTAACCGATATGGTCCCGCTGATTGGAGATAATCGATACTGGGTTAAGCGCGGGCTCGAAATTCTCAATAATACAGAGCGACTAGGCCTGCAGGAGATGATGCGCGCTGCCAGTCTGAAGCCGGGAAATCTCAGCACGGATAGCATATCCTGGATATTGGGACCGCGCCTCAACGCCGCCGGCAGGCTGGACGATGCCTCCACGAGCTACAGGTTGCTCATCACCAAAGACCCGAAAGAAGCTGCTTTGCTGGCATCGGACCTGGAAGAAAAGAATGCCAAACGGCAACGGCTGACCGTCGAGCTACTGGAAAGAGTCAGAGAAAAAATAATGGAGTCCGGTATAGATTCTCCTCTGCTGATAGCGGGCGATGAAGAATACCCGGCAGGCGTTATGGGGCTCGTTGCCGGCAAGCTATCGGAGGAATTTTATCGGCCGGTAATACTTCTTAAGTTTGGCTCGGAAACCTGCCGTGGCAGCGGGAGAAGTATACCTGAGTTCGACCTTATGGCTGCTCTGGGAAGCTGCCGTAATCTTTTGGCTAACTTCGGCGGACATACCAAGGCAGCTGGCTTCACTGTACCCACTAGTAATATGGCACTCCTCAAGGAGCAACTAATAAATCTGGCTGAAGCTCGCCTGGCCGGCCTGGACCTTCGTCCTCACATTGATATCGACGCCGAGGTACCTTTCTCAGCTTTGAATGGGGACACTATCAGGCAGATACAAAGCCTGGCTCCATTCGGTTCAGGTAATCCTATACCTGCACTTGTCAGCCGCCGTGTAGAAACAGTAGATATCCGCCAAATCGGCAGCCATGGCAAACATCTGGCACTAAAACTGAAACAGGAAGGTATAGCCTGGGACGCAATCGGTTTTCGCTTCGGCAATCGTGTTCAAGAAATGACGGGCTTACTGGATATAGCCTTTAATTTGGATGTTGATGTATGGAATGGAGTAGAACGACTCCGGCTTAAGCTGCTGGATTTTACCCCTGCCGCCTAGCCTCGTTGGCGCCCTGCTTTAGCAGGTTGCTTAGCGCGATAACGCCACATCCTGACAACCAGCCACGGTACCGTTATCAGCAATACCAGTGTGCCGATTAATTGAGCCTCCTGCAGATTGAAAAACAGGCCGGGCCTGAAAGGTTCGCCTACCCGGACAAATCTTATACTCAGGTCGCCAGCGGCATAAATTGCCAGATAGAGCAGAAACAGCGAGCCCTTAGGCTCCAGACGTCTCCGCAGAGACCATAGTATGCCGAATCCTATCATGTCCCAGATTATGTGATAAATCTGTGTAGGCTGAAATGATTCGCCAAGAGGACAGTAACTGCCCGGATTCGTATAAACCACCCCCCAAGGTAAAGTAGTAGGCAGCCCATAACAACAGCCATTCAGGACGCAGCCGACCCTGCCAATAGCCTGCCCCACGATCGCGCCCGGAGCCACAATATCGCACATTTGCCAGAACGAGATTTTTTTAACCCTGCAATAAATTATAACCGCTATCAAAGCACCAAAGACTGCACCGTAAACGGTCAAACCCTCAAAACCAATTATTTGGCTGGGATTAGACATGTAATAGTCCCACTTATCGATAACGTGAAGGAGCCGGGAAACCAGGATACCGCCAATGATAGCCCACAGCGCTACGTTGTAGATGTGTTCGTCGGATAGACCAACGCGCCTGGCCTCAAGTACCGAAAGTGCAATGACTGCTACGACCGCCAGTACTACCATAATCCCGTACCATCTAACATCAAACGGGCCGATACTGAAGGCAATCGGATTTACATTAATTGTCATGTTCCCCCTACCTGCTAAAAATGGCTTGAACGAAAGCCCCGGCATCAAAATCAGCCAGGTCGTCCAGCTGTTCACCCGTTCCAATATATCTGATCGGAATCTTCAGTTCATCACAAATTGAAAGCACTATCCCACCCTTGGCCGTACCATCAAGTTTAGCCAGAAAAATTTCACTTACAGCCACCGTTTCGGTGAAATGCCTACCCTGTGCCAGACCGTTCTGACCAGTTGTAGCATCTATCACCAGCAGTACTTCCTGGGATAACTCATACTTATCGACTACACGCTTAATCTTCTTGAGCTCCTCCATCAGATTGACCTTGGTATGCAAACGTCCTGCGGTGTCTATGATTACTACTTGCGCTTTCCGGTTTTGAGCCGCCTGGATGGCATCATATACTACCGCCCCCGGATCGCCTCCGGATTGATGGGCTATAACCTCCACACCGACCCTGTCACCCCACCTCTTAAGCTGATCTGCAGCCGCCGCTCTAAAGGTATCGGCAGCCGCCAGAATAACCTGTTTGCCCTGGTGCTTTAGACGGTTGGCCAGCTTGGCAATGCTCGTCGTCTTACCCGAACCGTTTACGCCGACCACTAGTATGGCGTAGAGGCCTGGTTTACTCGGAATCGTCTCCCGATATTCAACATTCAAAAGGTTAATCATCTCCTCCTGGAGAGCGGCACGTACCTGGGCGGGTTCGCTTATTTTCTCTGATTTGACACGCTGCCGCACTTTTTCTATCAGCTTTTGCGTAGTGGCCACACCAACATCTGCCGCGATGAGAAGCTCCTCAAGCTCATCCCAGACTTCACTGTCAACTCTATCGCGGTCAAAAAGGCTGGTAATCTTACGGAACCAGCTCTCACGGCTGCGTTTCACAGCCTGTTCAGTCTTGCTCGTTAAATTCGGCATTTCAGCAATATTAGTAAACTCAAAATGTTATCATAAGTTTCGATTTCACGGCAAAAGGGAATAATTTACGGTGGCTGAGCGATTGGACGCCTGCGGGCGATTAATGTCCGTAAGACGAAAGAAACCATGAATAAAACTCCACTTACAATTACAATCGTAGCTCCTGACGCCAAATCCAGTTCGTAAGACAGCCACAGCCCGCATAGTATAAATACGATGCCTATCAGAGTAGACAGAAGCATCATTTTCTTCAGGTCATATGTAAATTGTTTGGCTACTGCAGCTGGGATAGTTAGCATAGCTATTACCAGGATAACGCCAACTACCCGTATCAGCACTACCACTGTTAAAGCGATAAGGCATAGCAGAGTCAAATATAGAAACTCGACGGGGACTCCCACTACAGTACCAAATTCTTCATCGAAAGAGATAGCCAAGAAACCTTTGTATAGTAGAAAAACCACCAGAGCTATAATAGCATCCAATATCAGCATCAAGACGAGGTCCGAAGTGGGAACGAGCAATATATTTCCGAATAAATAGCTAAATAAATCGCCGGCATAGCCGGGACTCAAGCCTACAAATATTATACCCAGAGCCATCCCCACCGCCCAAAAAATTCCGATAACCGTATCTTGTGGCAACCTTGTTCTGCGGCTCACTATGCCCATGCCTAAAGCTGAGGCGACCGTAAAGAACAATGCTACTAAGACCGGGTTTATGCCCAGCAGGAATCCCAAGCCTATACCGCCGAAAGAAGCATGGGCTATGCCGCCACTTATGAATACAATTTTTTTGACTACTACATAAACACCGATGATACCGCAAGCAACAGCAGCCAGTATACCGGCGGCTAGGGCATTCCTCATAAAGTCATATTGCAGTATATTAAATATAATCTCAATGCTCCTTTAATACCCGGTGGGGCACTCCGTGGGCTATCATCTGGATCGGGCACTTATAAGTAGCCTCCAATATGTCGGGGCCCACTTCTTTAGATCCGTGATAGTACAGCTGGTGATTAAGACAGGCAATCTTATCAACATAGACGGAAACTGCACTTATGTCATGCGATACCAGAACTATCGACATGGAGTGTTTCAGTCTGGCCAGTAATTCATAGAACTCTGTCTGCATCGGCATGTCGACACCCGTGGTTGGCTCATCGAGAAGCAACATCCAAGGCTTGGCTACTAAGGCTCTGGCAATCAACACCCTCTGCTGCTCTCCTCCTGAAAGCTTTCCTATCTGCTTATCTTTATAATCAAGCATCTCAACATTCTGCAGAGCCTCTAAGGCAGCCCTTTTATCGTCCTCACTAAAGCGCTTTACCAGCCCCACTCTTCCGTAGCGCCCCATAAGAACCACATCCTGGACACTTATAGGAAAATCACGGTCGAATAAGCTATTCTGAGCAACATAGCCGATGAATTTTCGGTTTCGCTGCGGAGTGCCACCGAGGATACTGGCTTTACCACTGCTGGGCTTAACCAACCCCAGGATGACTTTAAGAAGAGTGGTTTTACCACCGCCATTGGGTCCTATTATGCCCAGAAAATCCTCTTGCTTTATGGACAGGTTCACATCCTCTAGCACGGCCACATGATCGTAATGTACCCATACATCTTCCAGCCTGACCAATTCTTTGTTAGCCATTTTTTTACTCCATCGCCTGAATCAGGTCGTTTAGAACCACACGCATGTTGCTGATGTAGTCCCGTGCCAGAGGGTCTATGAAAACGACCTTCCCGTCGATCTCCTGAGCAATGACTTCAGCGCTCCTGGGATTGAATTCAGGCTCAGCAAAGATTATTTTTATGCTGAATTCTCTGGCTTCTTGTACCACAGTGGCGATATCCTTGGCACTAGGTTCTTTGTTACTGATTTCTATCGGAATCTCCTCTAGATTGTACGCGGCAGCAAAATAACTCCAGGCGGGATGAAACACAATGAAACGTCTATTGGTAATACCTGCAAGACCATCTCTTATGTCTTTATCCAGATCCTCTAATTTGGCCACGTATGAGTCCCTGCCCTGGGCATAATAACTTTCATTCTCGGGGTCAACGGCCATTAGGCCGGCGGCAATGTTCTTCACCATTATTTCAGCATCTTTGGGGGAAAGCCAGACATGAGGGTCGGTTCCACCTTGATGCTCATCCAGAGTTTCCTCCTGGCTATCTTCATTGCTCTTCATCAGTGATATGCCTTCTGAGCAATTAACGATCAACATTTGCTTATTCTGCTGGCTGATTTTGTCTATCCAGGCTAATTCGAATTGTAAACCGGAACCCACTTCGGCGTATATTCTGGCGTGGCTTAGCTCTACTAATTGGCCGGGAGTCGGTTCATAGGTATGAGGGTCTGCACCTGGCGGCACCATGACGGTAACACGCACTCTATCCCCTCCTACGGCCTCCACAAAATCAACCTGGGGTGCTATACTGACAACTACCCCGATTCTATTATCTGTTTGATTCGGCTCCCCGCAGGAGCTTCCCACGAATGTCAGTCCAAATAATATCAACGAGATAATCAAAATTGACAATATATGATCTCTATTCATGCCTGTCTTTCCTGCAGTTACGACACAGGCCTACGGATTCGGCTAAGTGCTGTTCGGTCAAGAAACCCACGTCTCTGGCAATTTCTTTTTCCTCGTCACACAGTGCTTCATCCGCAAATTCCCTGAGAGCGCCGCATTCTCTGCAGACCAGGAAGCGGTGGCATCCATCCTTTTCGCCCAGGCTGCATTTCACAAAACCGTTTAACAGAAGCACCTTGTGTGCCAAATTTAAGCTACGGAATAAATCGAGTATGCGATAGATAGTAACATGGTTCAGGTGTTCACCGTTTGCCTCAAGCATTTTCTGTATCTCGTAAGGTGAGAC
>CAYPRI010000050.1:0-1718 GCA_964413085.1 uncultured Dehalococcoidales bacterium | reverse complement strand
ATAGCTGCCAGCGTTGCTGCCCACAGCTGCTCCATCATCTCAAATCCCTTAGCTGAAATACCAATGCCCCCAGGATAGGCATCATAGATAAATATTTGTGCCTTTCCGGTGTCGGGGTGGTACGGCATGGAAACGCCGCCTATATCATTCCGGTCGCATAAGGCAAACAAAGGCAACATGGCAATAGCCGCATGTTCCACAGCGTGTAAACCGCCGGCAAAATCACACCCGGCTTGAGTTACTTTTTCTATAGCTGAATCCGGCAAATCGAACCATAGAGACTGTGTAAGAAAACGCAAAGGAGGTAAATCCAGCGCTTCATCACCGATAATTTCCTCTGTGAACTGCATCTTTTTCTTGTAACCGACTACGATGTTGGTGACGTCGACTTCGCCAAGATAAACATTTATGCCGCGGCAGCTTCTTTCACGCTCTTTATTCAAAATCCGGATATCGATTATTTCCTTGGTCTGTGTATAGTAAGGGACTTTAGTCGGCGCCACCACTGCTATGCGATTTTCGATATCCAGCTCCTTTACCAAATAAGATTCTCCCTGATGTAGATAAATAGCACCCGGATGTATCTGAAAAAAGGCCACGCTGGCCTCAACCGTCTCCATGAGCTGGTAACCCTGTGAGGCATCTACTACGGCGTAATTCTTACCGGAGGAAGACCTCATATTAATGTCCTGCGCCGGGTTCGAAAGTCTGGGTGACAGATACCACCGCCCTCCGGTTTTTCTGAGTTTTCCCTCAGCCTCTAGCTCTGAAGCCGCTTTTTCGAAGGCAGCTCCGAAAAACGAAACATCAACCTCAGCCAGCGGTTGCTCCCAGGCCGCACAAAGAAGATGAGGTTTCAAAATATTTATGTTCTGTGAGTTTATCAGTGCGCTCTCGTAACTTTTTCCGAAAAAAGAGTCCGGGTGGTGCATAAAGTACTGGTCCAGCGGATTATCCTGGGCAATTAAAACGCTTAACGAGTCGTTTATACCCCTTCCACTCCGTCCTGCCTGCTGCCAGGTGCTGGCAATACTCCCGGGGTAACCGACGAGCACTGTGGCCTCCAGGTCACCTATATCGATTCCTAATTCCAGAGCAGTGGTGGCTACCACACCCAGCAGCTGGCCGCTGAATAATTCCTTCTCAATTTGACGTCTGTCTTCGGGTAGATAACCGGCGCGATATGGTTTTATCAACTGGTCGAGCGGATCACCTAGCTGTTCCCGGCTATAAAGATAAATTAGCTCAGCCAGTCTGCGGGTGCGTGTGAAGACCAGGCTTCGGATATGGTTGCGGACGAGCTCCGTAAAAAGAAAAGTAGCTTCGCTGTTCGAGCTTCGCCGTGCCGTTCCGGTCTCGTTTATGAGCGGCGGATTCCAGAATACGAATGACTTGCCGCCATGAGGAGAGCCATCATCACTGATTATGTCAAATGGTAATGCCACCAGATTTTCTGCATGCTCCTTGGGATTGGCAATCGTCGCCGAGCAGCAAATAAATTGTGGCCTCGATCCGTAAGCGGTGCACAATCGGCGCAACCGGCGCATCACATTAGCCACATGAGAGCCGAATACTCCTCGATAGATATGGGCTTCGTCTATAACAACATATTTCAGATTACGCAGTAATCTCGACCACGACTTGTGATTGGGCAAAATACCCACATGAAGCATGTCTGGGTTGGTAAGCACAATCTTGGCCTGCCTCTTAATGCCGGC
>CAYPRI010000049.1:11022-12105 GCA_964413085.1 uncultured Dehalococcoidales bacterium | reverse complement strand
GTGTAGCAGGACTATTGTGCTATGTCAATGCCGTTCAGACGGTGTGCTGTAATTAGTAGAAATGAGGCAGGTTTTCTTGACGAAGGGGGGAGTCAATTATAGAATGATGGATGCCATGGCTGTCGTGAGAAAACAAAAAAAGGTAGCGGCGGACAACCTGGTTGAAGAAATGCTGGCCGGGAACGTCTTGTCTCTGTCGCGCTTGATTACGAAGGTTGAACGCGAGGGCGCCGATGTAGCGCAGATAATGAAACAGATATGCCCCCAATTGGGTAAGGCTTATTGCGTGGGCGTAACCGGACCACCAGGGGCGGGTAAAAGCACTATCGTGGACAAGCTGACAGCAGCCATGCGCCGAGAAGGCCTGAGCGTGGGCATAATCGCAGCCGACCCCACGAGCCCGTTCACGGGCGGCGCCGTGCTCGGCGACAGGATAAGAATGCAGCAGCATTATCTGGACGACGGAGTTTTTATACGGAGTATGGCCACGCGGGGCAGCCACGGCGGCCTGCCGCGCGCTGCGGGCGGAGTTGTTAAATTGCTGGACGCCTTCGGGAAAGATTTCATTCTGGTGGAGACTGTAGGCGTGGGCCAGACCGAACTGGATATCATGCAGAGCGTGGATACCGTGGTGGTGGTGCTGGTGCCGGAGGCGGGCGATACCATTCAGACGATGAAGGCGGGTTTGTTTGAGATAGCAGACATTTTTGTGGTTAATAAGGCTGACCGGCCGGGAGTGGATAATCTGGTTACCGAACTCAGGACGATGATACAGCTGAGGTCTGAAGAAGCCTGGTGGCTGGTGCCGGTGGTGTCAACCGAGGCTGTAAATGATGTGGGCATCGATGAACTTTACCGCCAGATAAAGAATCATCGACGGGCACTGGAGGAAACGGGACGCCTGTGCCGGCGAAGACAGGACCAGCGCCGCCGTGAGTTTCTGGAAATAGTCGAGCGTAGAATTTCGGACGACCTTCTTAAACTCGTAGAGGACGACGAGGAACTGAGCCGGCGTATGACCATGGTTGAAAATGGGCTGATTGACCCTTATTCGGCGGCGGATGAAGTACTGCGGCCGGGGAC
>CAYPRI010000049.1:4880-10922 GCA_964413085.1 uncultured Dehalococcoidales bacterium | reverse complement strand
AAAATGGGCTGATTGACCCTTATTCGGCGGCGGATGAAGTACTGCGGCCGGGGACGTTGCAAAACGGCCTGTCACGTAAACTGGCGGACAAACGGCCGCACCATTAGGATTTGCCCCACGTCGCATCCAACAATGTTAGGGAGAAAATGAAATAGACATGCCTAAGAAATCTGGAAAGTATGACGTCATCATCGTCGGCGGCGGGCCGGCTGGTATTTTTGCCGCGCTTGAGCTGTGCCAGGCCGGCAACCTTAAAGTGCTTATTATAGAAAAAGGAAGGGATATCGATGACCGCAGGTGCCCGCTGCAGGAAAAAGGTAAGCGGTGCCCTTCCTGTTCACCCTGCCATATGGTCAGCGGTCTGGGTGGAGCCGGTGCTTTCAGCGACGGCAAGCTTACGTTATCATCGGCCGTCGGCGGGCGGTTAGGAGACTTGCTGGGGGAGGCCCGCATGCAGGCGCTGATAGATTACCTTGACGGCCTTTATCTGAAATTTGGGGCCGACGATAAGATCTACGGTACAGGCGAAGAGGTGGATGAGTTGAGGCGCCGGGCTATTCTAGCGGAACTGAAACTGATTCCGGTAAAGCTGCGCCATATTGGAACGGAACGGTCCCGTCAGGTGTTGAAGGCCATGCGTGATTTCATTACAGGTCGTATTGAACTCAGGCTGCGAGAGGCCGTTGAGAGGATAGTAGTTAAAAACCAGGCGGTTGCAGGCGTAGAAACTGACCGTGGAGAAGTCCTGGAATGCCGGTATCTGATACTGGCGCCGGGGAGAGAGGGGGCTGAGTGGCTGACCAATGAAGCCAATCGTCTTAAACTGCGCACGAAGTCAAATCCAATAGATGTCGGCGTCCGAGTGGAAGTGCCGGCACCGGTACTCGATGAATTGACCTCCGTTTTATACGAGGCCAAGCTGGAGTTCTTTTCCAAAAGTTTTAACGACCGCATAAGGACGTTCTGTATGTGTCCCGGCGGGGAAGTGATTATGGAGTCCACCGGCGGTGAAGATTCTGTGATAACGGTAAACGGAAACAGCTATGCGGAACGGAAGACCGGAAATACCAATTTTGCCATACTGGTCAGTACTATGTTTACCGAGCCGTTTCATGAACCCATAGCTTACGGCAAATACTTGGCGCGCCTGGCGAATATTTTGAGCGGCGGCGTGCTGGTTCAGCGCTTCGGAGACCTTATGGAAGGGCACCGGTCGACCCCTGAACGCATTCAGCACAGTATCGTTGAGCCTACTCTGAAAGCAGCCACGCCCGGAGACCTGAGCTTCGCCCTGCCGTTTCGTCACCTTAAAGGGATAGTAGAAATGCTGCAGGCGATGGACAAACTGGCGCCGGGAGTGGCGTCACGACATACTCTTCTATACGGAGCCGAGGTTAAGTTCTATTCCAGCCAGCTTGAGCTCACACCGTGCCTGGAAACGCAGATACACAATATGTTTGCGGCCGGCGACGGCGCCGGTGTCAGCCGCGGATTGATACAGGCCTCCGCCTGCGGCGTAGTGGTTGCCAGAGAAATTTTAAGAAGATTAAAGATAAAAAATCAAAAATCAAAATGAGATTTTATAAATATTTTGAACTTTTGATATTTGACATTTGATCTGTTAATAGTAGCTGCGGTCGTAGAGGAAGCGGTTCAGTAAGATAGCACCTATACCGGTTTTGGGCTGTTTCAGGTCTTTATTCAGCCCCGCGGTTAGACGCCGAATCATTATGATGGCGAAGACTGCCAGAAAAGCCCAGGTCATCTCCTGCGGCTGCCGCAGGCAGGCAGAGACGATAGGCGCCACGGCAAAACCAGTCAACATGCCGAGCGGCATACTGTTGCTGGCGGGGCCGCTCAGCATCAGGCGCTGGTTAAGCGTTTGACCCGAAGCAAAAAATCTGGGGATCGTCCTTACCAGGGCACCTCCAAAAACCGGTATGGCGAAGATGATAAAAACCCAGTAAGCCAGCGGCGAAATAGTAGCCGTGAGATACGAAGTCAGCGCGATGACAAATCCGATACCTGTGGTATTTCCTTTTTCGCCATCGAACTTCCAAAACACAGGCCACATCTGTCCGGCAACTGCAGCCACTCCTGAGGCAGCGATTGCAGCCAGGTGAAGGTGAAAGGAGAAGCCGACAATTACAGGGATAACGCCCTTAAGCGCGTCAATGGCTACGCCGGACAAGCCCCAGAGGCGTCCTATTCTGCTCCATATAGCAAAATGCAGGTCTTCCTCGTGTGACAGCTCAATGCCTTTTGCCCTGGCCAGCAGTGTCATATAAGGAAGCGAGCCCAGCAGGTAAGCACCCAGTACGAGAGCGATATCGGCTAACAGCATATATTTTGCTTATATAATTAAAAGGCAAATAACATCAAGCTGCCTGTTTAATTTTAGGCAGCCTGATAGGAAATGTTCATTTTCCTGAGCAATAAGGTAGTGCTTTACCGTTCGATTATTTCGCTGGTATAACCCTTGGTTGCCAGGTCTTTGATGAGGGTCTTGACGTCTTCCTTATCGACATGGATGCAAATATCCTGTTCCTTGCCCTCTAGAGGCGGCATGCTGTGGAACGCCATAACTTTGGCTCCAGATTTTTTGACCGAGTCCAGAATATCCTGCATGCTTTTTATGTCGCTACCCTTGGAAATCACCAGGCGTGTGCCAGGTTTAGAGATGCCCAGCACCGGATTCAATATTTTGTAGAAGAAATCATTGGTTGTGGCAATACCAACCAGCTTATTGTTATCTACCACCGGCAGCGCGCCAACCCCTTTCTTTTGTGCCAGGGCTATGGCAGCCTCTACCGACATGTCCGGGTCGACTGTAACCGGGTCTTTGGTCATTACTTCTTTTACCGTCATTTTGGCCAGAAGGTAATTGATTTCCCAGACACTAAGGCTGGTGGCCGGTGACGGAGCCGTGCGGGTGATACGCTCTTTACTGACCATGCCGACCAGTCTTCCCTTGTCGACAACGGGCAAGCGGCGGACGCCGTGCGCATCCATGATTTTTCGGGCTTCCATTATAGGGGTATCGCTGGAGACGGTAGCTACGTTCCAGGTCATGACGTCGCGAACTTTCATAATCCACCTCCCTGTATTTCAGCTATTTTATCATACACTGACAAGGCTTAAAAGGGGGATGTGTAAAAGTTAAAAATAAAATGCAAAAATCAAAACGTTATATCGAGTGTATTTATACAAATGTGGAGTGTACGGTCGGCGCAGTTTACCAGACGACGAGATATCGCTGGATGGTATCGTTACGGGGGGCTGAGGTGAAATTATTAAGCTGGGAATAGCTCCTACCCACAACCAGCTGAACTTCCTGGTCAAACTGAGGTTCAACGTATATTCGGCCTCTATCGGTAGTATCGAACGCTATAATAGTATGGCCGTATCCATCGGGGTAGAAGATATCGACGACGCCGCAGCGGATACCTTTGGCCTCCGCGTTATTGTTGACCGCCGCAGAAAAGTCCACGCAGACATAGCTACCCTCCACGTATGTCTTGTCATTACTAGGATCCTGTTCCAGGAATGCCTTCATTTCCTGGTAAGTGGGATTCTTTGAAACATATTCGTTGGATGTTTGTTGCTGCGGCGTGCTGGGCTTGTATCCTGCCTGCAAGCCTGATTGATAACCTGCCTGGTAGCCTGCATTTTTCCCCTCGCTATACGCCTCCGTGTAGCCACCTTCCTGGCCTCTCTGGTAGCCACGAATGTAGCCCAGGAATATGGAGCCGCCGCACAGCATGAGAACGGCAAGGAATATGCTGAGCCCCATGGCAAATTTCTGGCTGTTGTCCATCATAAACTCCGTTAAAAAAGGGCAACTGATTGCCCGTTATTAGTTTATCCGCTTTTATTGGATAAGGCAAGAAATCTCTTGACGATGCAGGGCTTAATGCAGTAGGCTATAGGTCTATTACTAAAGATAGGTAGAGATAAGAAAAGTGTGGTGCCGCGGCCTGCGAGGCGCTATTACCATCACGGAAAATAAGAAAGAAGCCATTGCAGCTTCTACAAAGGAGTTGCTGCAAAAAATAATTGACGTTAATAATGTCAATGTCGGCGATATCACCTGTATTTTTTTTACCACTACGTCTGACCTTAACGCCGCATTCCCGGCAGCAGCCGCCCGGGAACTTGGTTGGACACGTGTGCCCCTGCTATGCGGACATGAAATGAATGTACCCGGAAGTTTGCCGGGATGTTTGCGAGTGCTGGTGTTGTTCAACACGGACAAAAAGAATGAGGAATTAATACATGTCTACCTGGGGGGCGCCGTGGCGCTACGGGACGAGGGTGAGAGAATCTGGCAGGACGATAAAAAATGATAGTAGTTATGAAGGTCGGCTCAAGCGATAAGGACGTAGACTCCGTTGTCAAGCGAATTGAGGGGGCCGGTTTGAAAACACACGTCTCTCAAGGCGTGGAACGAACCATTATCGGAGTTGTCGGCCAGATTTTTCCTGAGCTCCAGGATATGCTGGAAATGCTTCACGGCGTTGACGAGGTTATTCGCGTCAGCAAGCCGTACAAGTTGAGCAGCCGTGAGTTCCACCCACTGGATACCACGGTTAAAGTAGGCGATGTTACCATCGGCGGCAAGGAAATAGTAGTAGTAGCCGGCCCATGCGCCGTGGAAACCGAAGAGCAGCTTTTCGAAACGGCGAATGCGGTAAAGGCTGCGGGAGCGCATATTATACGGGGTGGTGCCTTTAAACCCAGCACTTCGCCTTATCAGTTCCGTGGACTGGGCGAACCAGGGCTGGAACTTCTGGCCCGTGTTAAGAAACAACTCGGAATGCCGGTTATAACCGAGGTTATGTCCGTCGGCGATATTGAACTTGTTGCCGAGTACGCCGATATACTCCAGATCGGGGCTCGCAATATGCAGAACTTCAACTTACTGGAAGAGGTGGCTAAAGCAGGGAAGCCTGTCATGTTAAAACGTGGCATGTCAGCTACGGTACAGGAATGGCTTCTGGCAGCCGAGTATATTCTGGCCCAGGGTAACGGGCAACTAATACTTTGCGAGCGGGGTATCAGGACGTTTGAAACTTATACCCGGAATACCATGGATGTCAGTGTTATTCCCATCATTGAGAAAGTCAGCCATTTACCGATTATAGCCGACCCGAGCCATGGCACCGGCAAGTGGTATCTGGTGATTCCCATGGCTTTGGCCGCGGTAGCTGCAGGAGCTGACGGTATAATGGTTGAGGTCCATCCTCACCCTGACATGGCGCTTAAAGACGGTCCGCAGTCGCTGACCATTGCCAATTTTGAGCAACTGATGTCCCAGTTGGGACATATAGCTAATGCCGTGGGCAGAAACATTGCCGGTTCATCAGCCCGGGCGTAATTAGCAATAAAACATCGACCAGAGAAATCGTTAGTGCAGGTTGAAAAAGAGTTATCCCGAATAAGGCCCCAACAAGATACGCTGATAAGCGTCGGCGTCTTCGACGGAGTTCACCTGGGACATCAACGGCTTCTGACTCATTTACGAGATGAAGCCCGGAACAAGAATCTGCTCAGCTGTGTAGTCACCTTTAAATCTCATCCGGAGGTCGTACTCAGCGAAAACAAATTGCTCTGGCTTAATGATTTAGAGACCAGAATCGAGCTAATCCGAGGGTTGGGTATTGATATTGTTGTAGTCCTTCCCTTCAATGTGGAACTGGCCAGTCTCACCGCGAAACGATTTGTTGAGTTGCTTAAGCAGCACCTCAGAATGAGAGGACTTATAGTAGGCCCGGATTTTGCGCTGGGCAAAGGCAGGGAAGGCGATGCTGAAAAGCTGAAGCTTTTAGGGAAGGAAATGGACTTCAGCTTTGAAGTCATTCCAGTGGTGATAATCGACGGCCTTGTGGTTAGTAGCAGCACCATACGTCAGGCATTGGCCGCAGGCGATATGAATAAGGTGAGGAAGTTGATAGGACGGTATTTCAGTCTGAGGGGCGTCGTGGTGACCGGTGACAGGCGCGGAAGAAGTCTGGGATTTCCCACGGCTAATCTCGATTTAGG
>CAYPRI010000049.1:0-4780 GCA_964413085.1 uncultured Dehalococcoidales bacterium | reverse complement strand
GTGGAGCAGTCACGGAAAATTTTAGAAGAGCGCATGAGATAAGCAGAGGTTTGACTGGATTATGGACAGCCAACAGTTGAAATTGCTATTAAAGCGGGGCGTCGCTGAAGTTATCGTTGAATCCGAGATGTTGAAGTTGCTGGAATCGGGTAAACCGCTCCGGCTTAAGCAGGGCTTCGACCCCAGTTGTCCCGACATACATCTGGGGCATGTGGTTGGCTTGAGGAAGTTGAGGCAGTTTCAAAAATTGGGTCATCGCGTGGTGCTTATCGTAGGAGACTGGACGGCACAGATCGGAGATCCCAGCGGCGTATCGGCTACCCGCAATATGCTTTCCGCCGAAGAGGTGAAGGTCAATGCCCAGACTTACATGGACCAGTTCTTTAAGGTGGTGGACAAGGACAAGACGGAAGTAAGATGGCAGAGCGAATGGTTTGGCAAGTTCGGCCTGGATGAGGTGATAAAGCTTACCAGCAAATTCACGGTGGCCCAGTTTCTGGCCAGAGAGGACTTCGCCAACAGATATAGCGCAGGCCGCCCCATAGCCATCACAGAGCTGTTGTATCCGTTGCTTCAGGCTTACGATTCGGTAGCTATTAAAGCCGATGTTGAGTTCGGCGGCACCGACCAGAAATTCAACTGTCTCGTTGGTAGAGAGCTGCAGCAAATGATGGGGCAGCGGCCACAACAGGTCTTTATGGTGCCGCTACTTATAGGGACCGACGGCAGCCAGAAAATGAGCAAGAGCCTGGGGAATTATATAGGTGTAGATGAACCGCAAGCCGAAATTTATGGCAAGGTCATGTCTATACCCGATAGCCTGATTATCGACTATCTGGAACTGGTAACCGATGTGCCGGATGAGGAAATCGCCAGATTCAAAGAGCAGATGGCTAAACAGTCTATAAATCCAATGGTTGTCAAGAAGCGGTTGGCCCAGGAGATTGTTACCCAGTTTCACGGAGCTACATCGGCGAAAGAAGCGGAGGAGCATTTTACCAGGGTATTTCAAAGAAGGGAAGTTCCTGAAGAGGTGGTAACGCTCAGAACTTCCGGAGGTAGTAAAAATACATTGACGGCTGAACTGGCTGAAGCCGGATTAACGAAAAGTCGCTCTGAAGCCAGGAGGCTTCTGGCTCAGGGAGCCATAGAAATAGACGGAGAACCTGTTACCGAAGATTTGGAAATTGCACAAATTAAGAAGGGCAGCATTATTAAGGTCGGAAAACGGCGCTTCGCACAGATTGGCGAAAAATAGTAACGCTTAAAAATAGAAATCATACAAAGGGGTTGGAGCTATGAAAATACTTGTTGCTGACCCGGTAGCTAAGGTAGGTATAGAGGCCTTAAAGGCTCAGGCTGAGGTGGATGTTAAGACCGGCTTGAAACCTGATGAGCTCAAAGATATTATCGGCGATTATGAAGCACTGGTGGTCAGGAGCGAGACAAAGGCGACTGCCGATATTATTCAAGCCGGGAAAAAACTTCAAGTTATCGCGCGGGCTGGTGTGGGACTGGACAATATCGACGTGGAAGCAGCGACCAGACAGGGCATCGTCGTGGTCAATGCACCAACCGGCAATACTATCGCGGCGGCTGAACATACGGTAGCCATGATGCTGGCTCTGGCCCGCCATATACCACAGGCAAATGCCAAGCTAAAATCAGGTGCCTGGCAGCGCAGCGATTATATGGGGATCGAATTAAGAGGTAAGACCCTAGGTATCGTTGGTCTTGGCAATGTCGGCTCCGAAGTTGCCAGACGGGGTCAAGCTTTTAACATGCGGCTCATGGGTTACGACCCGTTCGTCTCGAGTGAGTATGCACGTAACCTGGGTGTAGAACTGGTTCAATTGGAGCAACTGTTCAAAGAGTCTGACTTTATTACTCTTCATCTGCCATTGACTGCGCGGACCAAAATGCTCATCGGGGCTAAAGAGATGGCCAAAATGAAACCGGGCGTTAGAATTATCAACTGCGCTCGTGGCGGCCTTATCGACGAAGAAGCACTGGTTAAAGCGGTGGAGGAAGGCAAAGTTGCCGGAGCTGCTGTGGACGTCTTTGTCAAAGAGCCGGTGACCGATAGCGTACTTTTCAAGAATGACAGGATAATCGTAACACCTCATCTGGGTGCCTCGACTACGGAAGCGCAGGTTAACGTGGCTCTCGAGGTAGTGGAACAGGTAATGGCGGTGCTAAAAGGGCAGCCTGCCAGATATGCCGTAAATGCTCCCCAAATTCCCGCCGAGCTCCTATCCGTTTTAGCGCCTTTCATACAGGTGACTTCGACGCTGGGAAGTTTAGCCAGACAACTGATGGAAGGACAGATAAATAACATCCGCATCAAATACAACGGTGAAATCGCCGGCTATGATACCGCAGCTATAAAGGCTTCGATTATCGGGGGATTGCTGGAAGGCATCAGTGAAGAAAGAATAAATCTGGTGAACGCCACGGTCATTGCTGCACAGCGCGGAATAAAGATTGTTGAGCAAAAAGAAACGGCCTGCGAGAATTACGCCAGTATGATTACACTGGAAACCGTAACAGATGCCGGCACGACGGTAGTTGCCGGGACTGTTTTGCGTGGAGAAACCCATATTGTGCGCATAAACGATTTCTGGGTGGATATTGTACCAACCGGCGGTTACTTCCTATTCAGCGACCACCGCGACCGACCCGGTCTTATCGGTGCTGTGGGCACTATAACCGGGAAAGCGGATATAAACATCAGCTCCATGCTGCTGGCACGCCTTAAACCCAGAGGACAGGCGCTGATGATTTTAGCCCTTGATGAGCCATTGCCGGAAAAACAGATACAGCAAATCCTCGATTTGGGGGATGTGCATACTGCCAAAGTGGTCAAGATGTAGAGACGGTTTAAACTATAGGTTTGGTTAAGGTTACTGTAATGAGATACGGTGAAAACCATCGGTCCTGGTTGATAGCTTGCCTTTTTCACCCATAAATATCATAATTGGCTAATTTTAAGGAACTGAGCGGATATGGCCAAATTTGATGAGTCGCCAGAGCTGGCTCAAGCATTGATGCGTTGTGCCGGGACGGGTATCTATATCGTCCAGAATGGTAAATTCCGATATGTAAATCCGCTATTCTTGCAGCTGACGGGCTATTCGGAGGCGGAACTACTGGGCAAATACTCCCTGGACCTGGTTAATCCCGAAGATAGAGAGGTGGTAAGAAAAAAGGCCATAGAGAGTCTAAAAGGCGGCAGCTCGGTGCCTTATGAATACCGGTTCACCAAGAAAAACGGGGAAGTAATCTGGGTTCTGGAAAAGGTCATCTCAACTGAATTCAAAGGAAAGCGTGCCACTGTGGGTAGCTTCCTTGATATAACCGAGCTAAAAAAGGCAGAAGAGGCTTTGGCCGAGAGCGAGGCAATATATCGCGGCATAGTTGAGACCGGTGGAGCGGGAGTTCTGATCGGAGAGCCGAGTGGTCGCATAACCTTTGTAAATCAGGCATTTTGTAAAATGCTCGGCTATTCCCAAAAAGAACTTACCGGAGAACCATTTGCTAAATTTATTCATCCAGACGACATAGCAATGGTCATGGAGAAGTTCGCAGAGGGTCTGGCACATCCTGAGGCAGAGTATCACCTGGAATTCAGGGCAAAGCATAAAGACGGGCATATCGTTTGGATCTACCCTTCTGTATCCCCCATTGTTCGCAATAATATCTTGACCTCCGGCATGGCGATTGTCTTTGATATTACCGAACGCAAGCGACTTGAAGAAGATTTGAAGAGATCGGAAGAGAGGTACAGGACCATCCTCGAAGAAATACAGGACAACTACTTTGAAACGGACCTGGAAGGTAATTTCACGTTCGTCAATGATTCGATGTGCCGGATCCTGGGCTATTCTAAAAAAGAAGAATTGATTGGGATGAACTATAGAACATTTACAGTTAAACAAGATATTGACGTAATTTACAGGGATTTCAACAGGGTTTTTCGTACCGGAGAAACCATGAAAGGGCTCGCCTACAAGTTTGTGGATAGAAATGGCAACATAGGATTTGAGGAACTATCAGTTTCTGCCATAAAGGACGAAACAGGCAGGGTCATCGCTTTCCGCGGTATATCCCGCGATGTCACAGAGCGTATCAGGCTGGAGCGTGAACTCCATGATATAGCCACCCATGATTTCTTGACCGGGTTACCCAACAGGATGGTGCTCAGCGAGGTTCTCAACGTTGCCCTGGAGGCGGCTCGACGCAACAAGACTAAGTTGGCGGTGATGATGCTGGACCTGGACCGGTTTAAAATAGTTAATGATACCTATGGTCACAGCATGGGAGATAAGGTTTTGATGGCTGCCGGGCAACGGCTAGTTTCACTGGTGCGCAAGAGCGATACGGTGGCTCGGGTGGGTGGAGATGAGTACCTGGTTTTGCTGCCCAAAATCAACCGGATAGAAGATGCTGTAAAAGTGGCCAAGAAGATTTTGGAAGCCTTTCGAAAACCGTATCCCATAAACGGCTATAAGATTCGTATTACTACCAGCGTCGGATTCGCTGCTTACCCCGATGATGGCGAGGATTCAGAGGCTTTGATAAGGAACGCCGATATTGCCATGTACTGGGTCAAGGAACAGGGCCGCGATAACTACGCAGCCTATAGCGTTGGCAAGGTCAATGCCCTGTAACGAGACGAGTAATTATCCTTTTGCCATCAGCAAATAAATTATTTATCTAAAATCACGCGTTACAGATTGAAAACCCTCACGTCATCTGCATCAGGAACTAATAGGAATTA
>CAYPRI010000048.1:0-12147 GCA_964413085.1 uncultured Dehalococcoidales bacterium | reverse complement strand
GGACACGCGGATTTTCAGTCCGCTGCTCTACCATCTGAGCTACCTCGGCGCGCCGCCATTTTAGATTTTTTAACGTTTGGGTGTCAAGGCAACTAACGGCCAACATCTAGCCGCCGAGCCTGACCAGAGGCACGCTGGCAGCGCAGAGGGGGCATTCGCTTGGCTGGTATGTCACAGTCTGTGAGCGGAGGCAACTGAAAAGTGGAACTCCAAAGTCCCTCGTCTGTTCTGAACGGTCAACAAGCACGCTTATGCCGACGATATCGCCTTTGAGTTTCTTCACGACCTCAATGACTTCTACGATGGAACCGCCGGTGGTCAAGATGTCGTCAACGACCAAAACCCGTTCGCCAGGATGGATAGTGAAACCCCGGCGAAACACCCGGGTATCTCCCTCTTTTTCGGCAAATATACCTTTCACGCCCAGCTGTCTGGCGACCTCGAAAGCCAGAATAATGCCGCCCGTGGTCGGGCCGGCCACCACCTGGACTTTATCTTTTTTAAAACGTTTAGCAATCAGCCGGCACAGCTTTTGCGTGTATTTCGGGTATTGCAGGACCTGAAATTTTTCCCAATATACCGGTGAGTGCAGTCCGGACGTCAGCAGAAAATGCCCCTCCAATATGGCACCGGCATCTCTGAAGATTTGAATCACTTCGTCGGACATAGCGTTACAAGAGCAGGAATTAAGTTATTAAGGTCCGCTGTCGGTGGATTTACATGGATTGAGGCGCTCGGTATCCGTCCCCATAGATATGGCGGCCAGTAAGTAATCCAGGCTCTACCCACGATATTTTGTCGGGGAACCGTCCAGCCGCGATGTGAATCCGAGCTGTTATTGCGGTTATCACCCAGAACAAAATAGTTACCAGTTGGGATTTCCTCCGCTATCATGACGTAATGTGGCGGCTCAAGCGTATATGATTCGGTCAGGGGAGTGCCGTTTACGATAACCTGGCCATAGATGATTTCAACGGTGTCCCCCGGCAGCCCGATGATTCGTTTGATAAGGTCCGAGTCCGATTTAGGACTCTGTGGAGATTTAAAGACGATGATATCGCCGCGCTGTGGTTGTCCGAAGTAATAAGCTGCCTTGCTGACCATGATATATTCGCCGTCTTCGATCGTCGGCAGCATGGATGAGCCATACACTTTGAAGCTGCCGAGAGTTAGTTGAAAGAGTGCAAAAACGGCGAGCCCCACTAATACCGGGGCGATTATATCGCGGAATATTTTCATTCTGGCGCTAAACTCGATATATTATAGTCCATTCCGAGTATTTATTCTATTTCAGCTAAACCTGTAATCAAGTTTGGCGTTATATAGTGGTAAGCGCCAGTACAATGCTATTATAATATAATCAGATGAACGTCCCGGGCAGGGAACTTCAGGAGGTCTGAATGAAAAAGCAATGGTTGATTTTATCTGGTGTCATGCTGTCAGTTATTCTGGTTGGAGCGGCAGGCTGTATCTATGGCGAAGGCACGCAGGTCACGCCGCCTTCGATCGCCGGCTACATGGGCGCACCTATAATAACCTCGGGCCAGCAGCAAGTTGGATTGTGGGTGAGCGGTGAAGGAAAGTCCACGGCGGCACCTGACATCGTTTTGTTGACCCTCGGCATCGAAGCTGACTCCAAAACCGTGGCCCGGGCACAGCAGGATGCGGCTCAGGCCATGGATGCGGTGATGAAGTCAATTAAGGCTAATGGTGTGGCGGATAAGGATATTCAGACTCAGAGATTCAGTATCATTGCTGTGAGACAATGGATTGAGGACCAGCAGAGGGAAATAATTACAGGCTATCGGGTGACCAACGTGGTAATTGCCAAAATAAGGCAAGTAGATAAAGCGGGTACCATTATAGATGCTGTGGCGCAGGCCGGTGGCAACTTGACCCGTATCGATAGCATTGATTTCAGCATTGATGATCCGACCCATTATTACAACGACGCTCGCGAGAAGGCTATAGATGATGCAATGGCCAAGGCCAAACAAATGGCTGGCTCAGCTGGCATAAGCCTGGGAAAGCTGATATACATGTCTGAAAGTACTCCGTACGTTCCGCCTGTGGCTATTAGGGACTACGCCATTAAAGGTGCAGCTCCGGCGCCTATTACTACGATCAGCCCGGGCGAACTGGAAATCCAGGTCAATGTACAGATGATATATGAAATCAAATAGCCGATATTGATTTTAGTTATGAGGGCAACTTTTAGGCTGTTGTTTGATGTAATTCGAATGGACTTGACACCATAGTTTAAGGGGCATATTATAGCGATAAGAAGGTTTATATCAACGAGCCGGAGGTATTGATATGACCGATGAGACGTGGACGCCAAGACCTTATGCTAACGAGGAATTTCTCTCTTTCGATCGCCTCAAGCGGGCGGTGACCAGCCGTGTCTTGGACAGAGCTGAACGTGTGATGGGTCAGGAATTCCCTCTAAGCCCCGAGCGGATAGCAGAGTTGACCGGTGAAGAATGGCAGCGTTGCAAGGAAGCGCTACAAAGCTCGCCGGGCGCTCGTGAAGCCTTCCGCAAGTACCTTGAAGGCACGGTCGGCGGTAAAGTGGACAACCTGATAAAGGCCGACAAAGATTATCTATCGGCCATGGGGGTAGCTGAGAAGAGTTTGTGAAAGGCATGGCAGGCCAAATTACTACAGTATCGAGGAGAGGAATCCTGGAACCCTCTCCTCTTTTGTTTTAACGGAGGATAAAATGCCTGAAAAGACTGAAAAGAAGATATCGACAGCTGACCTTGAGCATACGAGGAAACGCCTGGAGATGCTGGACAAGCGGCTGGACAACATCGATTCTCAGGTTACTGCGCTGGTGGAGCGGGTGATGAGGCAGCCGGTCACTATTGAGGTCACCTGTCCTAAATGCGGAAGTGTCGTCCAGATTATGCTCACCGGCAGCACAAGAACCGCCGGCAAGGGTTAAACGATTTCCTGCTCCGGCAGATTGACCCTGTGCATTCCGTACATGCCGGTCTATAAAATCGGCAGATAATTCTTAAGTTCGTAGTCAGTTACGTATGTCCGGTATCTATCCCATTCCACCTTTTTGTTCTGGATGAAGCTGTTGAAGGCGTGTTCACCCAGAGCATCTTTCACCAGCTGACTCTTTTCGGTAAGCTGGATAGCTTCGTACAGACTACCGGGCAGCGTTTTTATCTTCTTCTTATCGCGGTCTTCCTCGCAGAGCTCAAAGACATTTTCCTCTGTGGGCGGGCTCAGTTTGTATCCCTTCTCGATTCCCTCAAGCCCCGCGGCCAGCATGACGCTGAAAGCGAGATAAGGATTGCATGCCGGGTCTGGGGACCTGAGTTCTATCCTGGTGGCTGTTTCCCTGCCCGGTTTATATTCGGGAATCCTGACTAAGTCGGCGCGGTTCCTTCGTGCCCAGGTTATGTAGCAAGGTGCTTCATAGCCTGGCACGATACGCTTGTAAGAGTTTATCCACTGGTTGCAGACGGAAGTAATTTCCGGGATATGTTTCAGTATGCCGGCGGTGAAGCTTCTGCCTGTCTCCGAGAGGTGGTATGGGGCGCCCTTTTCAAAGAAGGCATTCCTGTTGCCTTTGAACAAGGACATGTGTACATGCATGCCACTGCCGTTGCAGCCGAGTACAGGTTTAGGCATGAAGGTGGCATAGACGCCCTGCAGTTGAGCCACCTGTTTCACTATTAAACGATAGGTCATTACGTTATCGGCCATGGTCAGGGCATCGGTGTAACGGAGGTCTATTTCGTGCTGGCTCGGAGCAACCTCATGATGGCTGTATTCGACATCGATACCCATTTCTTCGAGGAAAAGGATTGTTTCCCGGCGAATGTCGGTGGCTATTTCCGGTGGTGTCAGGTCGAAGTAGCCGCCCAGGTCCAGAAATTCCGTGCTATCAGAGTTCTTGAAGTAGAAATATTCCAGCTCGGGTCCGACATAGAAGGTGAAGCCCATATCAGCAGCCCGCTTCAGGTTTCTCTTTAGAATGTATCGGGGGTCGCCGTCAAAGGGTTGTCCGCCTGGCCAGTATATATCGCAGAACATCCTGACGACGCCTTGCTCTCTAGGTCGCCAGGGTATTATCTGGTAGGTGTTGGGGTCGGGCAGGGCAATCATATCGCTCTCGTCTATTCGTGCAAATCCCTGAATAGAAGAGCCATCGAATCCCATACCGTCCCTTAGCGCCTCCTCGAGCTGTTCGACGGTGATGGAAAAACTTTTCAGGGAGCCCAGTATATCGGTGAACCAGAGGCGGATAAACTTGATTTTTTGGTCTTTTGTCCTTTTAAGGACGAACTCCTTAGCCTCATCTTCCTTTTTACCCATTTCTTCCCTCCGATGAATATTATGCCGACCTGGCTTTATTATATACGATTTGTGCAAGTATAAATGAGAACAGTTCTTTATTCAAGAGGTTGAGCTTGACTGAATATAGTAGCGTTGATAAAATGCCACCGATGGAGGGCGGTTAGCTCAGTGGTTAGAGCGCTGCGTTGACATCGCAGAGGTCACCGGTTCAAATCCAGTACCGCCCACCACTGCGTACAAAGGTAAACCTTCTCTAAGACTTTCGCGTTGGCTTGTTAGCACGCTGCCGCTCGTTTCTGATCAACACGAGCCTAATCTATATTATTGCTACTCTACTAGTGCATAACACCTTTCTAAACTATTGTATTGATTTTCGATTACATGAAGTCTACACTTAGCAAATATAGCTAAGGCCTTGGTTGAGGCAAATAAGGCGCGGCACCCATTATGGCCAACGTGTATATGGATTACTCGGGCACAACAACTGGCAAGAAAAAAGATCCTATAATTATGTTCTCATCTATCGTTGTACCGGAGTCCTTATTGAATAAAATAGGCATCACTACTACAGTAAAGGAACACTCGTGCGCGGTACCACGATAGGGTCTAATAAATCCATTTATTCTCCCAATGTGCCCGAAGGGAGACCCGAAGTGACTCTGGGTCTGATTAAGCGTGTCTTCGGGTATGCCCGCCCCTACCTGTGGTGGCTCATTGGAATGCTGGCCATTACCTTGGCTATCACCGGGCTATCTTTGCTGACCCCCTTAATCTTGCGTGACCTGATTGACCGGACTCTCCCGGCGAGGGATTTGCATCGTCTTATCTGGCTAGCCCTCGCCCTGCTGGCAATACCGCTTGTAAGCGGCGGGCTGAACGTTTTGCAACGGCAGGTCAATGCCCGCGTAGGCGAAGGTATCGTGTATGACCTGCGATTGGCGCTGTTCTCTCATCTTCAGCGGATGTCCCTTAGGTTTTTCACGCGCACCAAAACTGGCGAGCTAATGAGCCGCATGAATAATGATGTGGTCGGCGCGCAGAATGCCATAAGCAACACATTCGTCAACATTATTACCAGCCTTATCCAGGCAATATTACTGCTGAGCGTAATGCTCATGTTGGAGTGGCGATTGACGTTAATCAGTATTGCGGTTTTACCCCTTTTCCTTATTGCGGCGCGCAAGCTGGGCAATCGCTTGAGGGATATTGTCCGCCTGCAGCTGGACATGTTAGCAAAAATGAACGCTATGGTGAACGAATTGCTTAACATTAGCGGTGCATTAATAGTCAAACTGTTTGGACGTACGGTTGAGGAGATAAGCGCTTCCGACAACGTGCTACGGAAGTCCGCGATATCGGCGTCCGCCGCGTGGTTACAGGTAGGCTGTTCTTCGTCATCATAGGACTCGTAAGTTCCATTGGTGTGGCGCTTGTCTATGGTCTCGGCGGCTACCTTGTCATTCAGCAGTCGCTGACTATCGGCACCATCGTAGCACTGGGCGCATATCTAAGCAGCCTTTATAGCGCACTTCAGAGTCTGACCAACGCGCCAGTTGATTTCGCCACTTCTATGGTCAGTTTTGAGCGTGTTTTTGAAGTACTGGATCTGCCATTAGAGATAGTTGAAAAGCCCGATGCCCATGTTATGTTAGACACTCAAGGAGTGCTGGAGTTTGAAGATGTCAGTTTTCACTATACGACGTACGAGGAAGGGTTGCTTAAAGATGTGCGCCGCTTCGGGCAGCTACAGGATATCACCAGGTTGCTGTCCGATGACATTACTATAAAAGCGAAGACAGAAGAAAACGATAGAGAGGACGAGAAGTCAGCCTCACCAACTACGAGCCAGGAGCTCGTCCTATATCACATATCTTTCCGGGCTGATCCTGGTCACCTTGTGGCACTGGTGGGCCCCAGTGGTGCAGGAAAAACGACCCTGACGTACCTCATTCCCCGCCTCTATGACCCGACTGGAGGCCGCATCTTGATTGATGGTTGTGACCTGAGAGATGTGACACTCGAATCGCTGACGGCACAAATTGGCATGGTAACTCAGGAGACATTTTTATTCCACGATACCATCCGTACGAACCTGCTGTATGCCAAATTAGACGCGACACAACAGGAAGTTGAATCGGCAGCCCGGGCGGCAAACATCCACGATTTTATTATAGGACTGCCAGCCCAATATGAGACCACTGTTGGGGAATGCGGCTACCGCCTCAGTGGTGGTGAGAAACAACGTTTGGCACTAGCGCGGGTGATTTTGAAAAACCCCCGCATTCTGGTGCTTGATGAGGCAACTAGTTCGCTCGATAGCGAATCTGAAGCGCTGATACAGGAAGCTCTCAAGTGCGTCATGGTTGACCGGACAAGTATTGTTATTGCCCACCGTCTGAGCACCATTTTATCAGCAGACTTGATTCTCGTCATGGACCATGGCCATATTGTTGAACGTGGCACGCACACTGACCTCCTGGCAAAAAGTGGATTATATGCGCGACTGTATCAAACTCAATTCCGGCCTAATTTGGGAGAAAAAGCTCAGTAATCTTGTTCGAGTTCAACAATTCACCATTACATACGATGCAGGTCTTAAAACTGCTGCAACGCTGAAAGTAGCTGTTTTTTTAAAGAAAAGTTCGGGAACTGTCCAGAGTAGCCCACCACGCCCATAATAATCAAATTCACCCAAGTCTATATGTTGTAGACTAGCGTGTCGAAGTCAATATTTCTGCCATCCGTGTACCCAACCCTCGTGCCTCTTCAATTAATACGGCATCACTCTTTACCTCGCCCGCTTTACTGGCACAGCCTGACATTATGACGATCCTATCGTCGGGAAGGTTAGCAGATAGCTTAACAAAACGCCTCATAGCCCTGACGGTATGTTCCAGGCCGGCGCTGCCGCCGACAATAATCAAGCCGGCGCAAACCATACTGGGAGAAATATCGTGTCGGTACAGGAAATAATTGCGGTCGATGAAGGCTTTCATCTGTGCCGTCATGTTGTAATAATAGACAGGGCTGCCGAGTAAAATTCCATCGGCGTTACAAAATTTATCCAGTATCCACGGCACATCGTCTTGCTGCTTGCATTTAGAAAATGAAGAACAGTTATCATGGCCCTGGCAGGGATTGACCTTGTACTGGGACAACATAATCTTTTCCGTCTCCAGGCCGTGAGCGGCGGCCGCCTGTAGTGCCTGGTCTACCAGATAGCTGGTATTGCCTTTTGGTCGAGGACTGCCGACAATAGCTAGGATTTTCATGTAATCTCCTTTAACGATAGTCTTAGAGGCCGAAAGTTGACCTGAGAAAATTCGTTATCCGGGCGACCAGGTCTGGATAATATAGCCAGATGGAAGAATGGGTGGCGGGATACCATTTTATTTCGGGATTGCCGCAAGCCTGCCACAGATCGATTGTGCTCTGCCTCGGGAATCTCTCGTCCCACCTTGCATTTAGCATCAGCAACGGCCGTTTACGAAGATTGGTGGCAAATGTCATCGGGTCTGTCAGATAGCTCTTCTTGGATGGAACTACATTATCCAGTCCCTTTTTATCAATTTGATGTAGGTACTGCATATAGAGTTTCTGAGATTTCTCATATTCAGCGTCGGTATGTCCGGGCTCCGTTCTTTTGAGCCATACGGGGCTTTGATAGTTGCCGCCGGCTACAATTATGACACCCGCACCTGTCCGATTATCTACGCCCATAGTTATAGCTGTGATGATGCCACCGAGGCTTATACCAATAACTGCCGTGCGGTTATTATCGATGTCTTTGTTTCTCTCCGTCCAATCGATTACCTGTCTTATATCGATTACTGATGTTTGGTAACCTTCGAACCATTCTTGCGGAGTCAGATTAGGTAGCCTTCGCTTAACTACCTCGGCCATTCGCTTTTGATGGAATACCAGATATAGTATGAAGCTGGCTATGCCTCGCCTGGACAGGTCTCTGGCAAGCATCTTGCAGGGGATAACGCTGCGGTCGCCCCAGCCGTGAACCAGAATCGCCAGCGGCCGGTTTGAGCCCTGGTGAGGTCTATAATATTCACCTAACACAATATTATTTTCTTGGTATCTAGTTGGTCTGGCAACTGGAAATTTAACACCGTAACGCGACCACATGCTGGTTTTCTGGATTAGCTGCAGATCGAAGTCGGGTATGCTTTTGTGATAGTTATACGGATTCATTGAATGCGATGGCAGCCAACCTGAATATTCAAGATTGGCAGCCTGAGTACTTCTTCAATTATAAAGGCAGACTGTCTTCCTAGATTATTAATACCTAATTATACCTGAAGTGTCTCCTTATTAGAAGTAAGACGGTAATGAACATTAGCATGATTATAATGCCGAAAACGGCAACCACTACCCCGGCATTTCGACTGGCATCCGGGGCGGCAACAACGAAACTGGTCTCATCATTGTCTATGGAAACTCTATAGGTTCCGGGTTCAGACCTTACCACGGTGAAAGTGATCGGGTTAGCCATTCTGGGGCCAACGCTAACCATCTGCTGCTGCTCAACTTGACCATTTATCTTGAGCACAACATTATAGTTACCTGCTTCATCGCCATCGTTGACGACGTTTGTAGAAATAACTACCGGTTCACCTGCTATTATCCGCGGTTTGCACCTGGTGTATTTTACGCAGAATTGTGCCGGACTGTTTATTCCAGTACCGGATATGGATGGCGATGGCTTTGGTTGTCCTGGCGGGGTACTTGGGGCATTTTCCTCGGAAATTTCGACTACCACCGTTGCTGTGTCACAGGCATCCAAGACGCATGCTGTATTGACAACCTCCGTGATGCCCGTAGGGAAGCTGTCAGCCCCTTCAAGGATGGCACTGTAGGTCACTGTGTAGCAAGCTAGCGGATTTAACGTGCCTATATTCCAGGTAATAATATCACCGTCATACGTGCCGCTGTCAGATATATTAAATACGTTAGCGACATAGGTTTCATCTGGGTTATCGGTGATGGTGACGTTATCTCCGGCAGCATTGCCCTCATTGCACACAGTTATAGTGTAGTGCACCGTACCTCCGGGAGAGGAGGTATTAACATCAGCCTGCTTATCGACCTGGAAAGTCGGGTGTGCCTCGACGTGTATCATTTCAGTGGTACACACTTCGGGTTCGGTTGGTTGTATGCAGGCTGTATTTTCGACCAGAGTATCACCAGCGGGGAAACTGCCGCTCCCTTTTAGAGTAACGCAATAGAATACGGAGCCACTTTCTCCCACACCGAGCGTGCCGATGTTCCAGGTGATTATATCGCCGTCGTAGTTACCGCTATCTGATATGTTATTAACCGAGTCGATCCAGGTCTCATCTGGATTATCGGTAATAACCACGTTGTCCGCATCGGCATTGCCGTTGTTGGTATAGGTAATGGTGTAACAGATATTATCGCTAGGTACTATCAGTCCGCCGTTTTCATCACTATAAACCTTTTCCAGTTCTAATAACGGGGCTGCCTCTACGGGTACAGTTTCCGTGTCACATAATAATTCGGCTTCATCAGCATCGTCGCAGGCCGTATTGTCGACATCCGTAATTCCGGCGGGGAAGGCGCCCTGACCTTTCAGCGTAACACAATAGGTGACATTAGCAATTCACGGGCCGAAGTCACCAATGTTCCAGGTTATTATATCGCCGTCGTAGCTGCCTCCGTCAGATATATCGTGAACTGAATCAACCCAGGTCTCATCCGGGTCGTCGGTGACAATGGCGTTGTGTACCAGAACCGGGCTGCAGTAGCCGATGTTATAACAAATGACATCGCCCGGTTCGGGTGGAAGACCATTTTCATCTTGCCACGTTTTATCAAGGCAGAGGTTCGGAACGTAACGTACTTCGATAGTCGTGCTGGCGCAGACATCGGGGTCAGTAGGCTCGATGCAGGCTGTATTTGTCACGTTAGTCTGTCCGGCAGGAAACGCTCCACCAGGTTGAGGGCCCGAAAGCTGGACGCAGTAGGAGACCGAGCCACTGGCTCCTATTCCGAGTGTGCCGATATTCCAGGTGATGGTATCTCCGTCATAAGTGCCGCTATTAGAGATGTTATAAACGGTAGCTATATAGGTTTCGTCAGGGTCGTCAGTGATTACGACGTTAGTGGCAATGGCCGTGCCCACGTTGGCATAATTGATGGTGTAGCAAATGTTATCGCTGGGCCGGATTGAGCCGCCGTTAACATCGGTATATTCTTTTTCCAAAGTCAGTACCGGGAAGAATAGGTTGGCGATCTTCTCGCAAATTGAGTCGGCATAGTCCTGAGCACCGCTAATCACGCGTACCCATCCTGGCCCGGTGAACGGTGGGGCATAGTAACCGGGTTGAGGATAGACTATGTTATCCCTAAGCCAGTTGCTTGCCGTTCCCTGCGAGCCAATAAACTCGGCATCGATTTCGTCCTGGCTTGTTGTCATGCTCAGATGGCTTATTGCGTAGTCCCTTGCTGTCTCGGTGCTGGTTTGTGCCGCGGTGCAACCATCTATACCGCAGCCGCCACAGTCGTCGGCCTCGTAGTTACTGCCGCCCCCGTCTGGCGGGCAGCAGCGATTGGGAATACCGTCCGTAATCAGGTTGATGGCCTGTTTGATATCAGGATCGTAGCAATCGGAATCGAATAAAGTATCTGCCGCCAGATAGAAAGCACAGGCCAGCGGAGTGTAGTCGTCCCTTTTATCGATATCTCGGATGTCGCTGGCCACGCTGGCGTAGTTGACTGCCGTCAATATGGTGGGTCCAACTTCCACTGCCGCGCCGGTATTGCCTATAAGTCCCACCTGGATTACCGTCAGTTCCAGGGTTCCGTCATGAGGTATGCATGGGGCAGTGCTGAAGTATACTGTAACCGGCAGCCAGTCCAGCTCAACTTGGCGGTTATTAGTATTAGGTGCAGTGAGCCTGACACACAGGTTACTGTTAATTTCGCTCACAGTCCAGGCGTGTCCCCAAAGGTTTGAAGAGCCACCCAGAAAATAGTCCACTTCCGATGATGTTAATGATTGCGAAGTCCCGGTTGAAGTCCATGACGTGCCACCGTTCCAGGAAAGCTCGACTGCAATTGCTCCTATGTCCGTGCCCGGTTGATTAATGTAATGAGCATCTTCAAGTTCGACTACTATACCATCGATGGTAGCATCTGCCGGGATTGTAAACCCGTAGCCACAATATCGTTGTACATCTCCTGGGTCGTCCCGTGCGTTTGAATTGTTATTGGAATAAGCATTCGTAGGGCTATCCCAATTTCCTGAAGACGACGAGGGTGACTTCTCCATGGAATCAGCCCCGCCTTCGATGGCATCAGCAATACCGTTTTTCATTGTGGTGAAATCACCGTTCGAGATGCTGGTGCTGCCGTCAAGAATAAGTGCCAGCTGAATCAGCAGGTCTTCACACTGCGCTACGGCTGTTGTAGGAGTGAGAAGCGAATGTGCCAGGCCCATCAATGGCGACAGGCCGATAAGCAAGGCCATAACTATGTAGAACGGGATACGTCTCTGCTGCTTTCGTGTGCTATTCATTACACCCCCCTTTTTTATCCGGAACCTTGGATAAAGGCTATCAGCTGCCTACGATAAGCGACCATCCGGATTAACGAGTTATATCTAATAAAACCATTGTACAACTCGTTAAGTGAAAGAATATCAAATATTTATTAAATAAATGTAAAATTTATATCAAAGACATTAACTCTTTGTTAAATTCGTTCTCAAGCTACAAAAATTACGGAACCTGTATATTTACAATGAACGCTTGGGAAGAAGAACGGGGGTTGCTTGCCCTCTGAAATTTAGAGTGTTAA
>CAYPRI010000047.1:0-12856 GCA_964413085.1 uncultured Dehalococcoidales bacterium | reverse complement strand
TGACATAATATTGCACATTCATTTTTTATCTCTGCTGTGAAAAGCCTGATGGATCTCCTTTAAATGCTTGTTTGTTACGTGGGTATAGACCTGAGTTGTCCGAATACTTTCATGGCCAAGCATTTCCTGTACCGACCGAAGGTCTGCGCCGCCAATTAATAAATCCGTAGCAAATGAGTGCCTCAAAGTATGAGGCGTAACATTTATCGGCAAACCACATCTTTTAGCATATTTGTTAACTATGTCCTGAACAGACCTAGCAGTAAGACGCATATTTTCGCCTTCCTTAACGGAATCAACTCTGCCGCTGTAGCGTCTAAACAAGGGCTTGAAGCTGTCTTTGCGGGTTTGCAGATATCGGTTAAGCCAGTCGGCCGCTGTATCTGAGAGGAAAACTACTCGCAATTTATCTCCTTTGCCTCTAACTCCAAATTCCTTACGTTCCAGGTTTATTTGGTCTCGGTTCAGCCTTACAAGTTCAGAAACCCTGAGTCCCGTACTGAAAAGAGTTTCCAGAATAGCCTTATCCCTAAGGCCAGCTTCATCCGTTATTTTAGGGCTGTTTAGTAGTATCTCCACCTGTTCCGGTGTCAGAAAAGCTACAGAACGTTGTATTTGCTTGGGCAATTCAATTTTGTCGGGTGATAGTGTGGCTATGTTACGTTGGACCACCAGATAACGCAACAGAGCCCTTAGGGCGATAATATGGTATGTCTGGGTAATGCGTTTTAATAACGTCCCATCGGGATTACGTAGATGCGCTAAGTATAGGCGGTATTTTCGCACCGTGTCCGGTGTTATACCGGCAGGCTCCGTTACATTGGTGTTTGTTTTAATCCAATCGAGAAAACGCTCTAGGCAATGTCTATACTCACGTATTGTGAGTGGGGAGCGTCCTCTTTCTACTTCTAGATATTCCAGAAAGTCGTCGACAAGTGGCTCTATCATATTTTAGTTCACTTTAGATATTATTCGCATAATGGCACTTATGCGAAGTTAAGCTATTCTAAACCTTGCCTTTTCCCTTGTCAACAGTTTGGCTCATCTTACTGGCTATCTTTCGCATAAGCTCGTCAAGTCCCCATCCTTTTAATGCGGAAATAGCCAATGTGTCGCTGTCCAGAGGTTTGACCGCTTTATTTAAAGCCAGATTGTTCATCTCGTCCTTATTAGCTGCGATCAAGTCCATTTTGTTAAGCACTGTAAGCTGCGGCTTATTGTCGAGGCCAAGCTCAGCTAGTATCTCCTGCACCGTTTGAAACTGCTCGGCAGCGTCATCGTGTGTTATGTCAACTACATGCAAAAGCAAGTCAGCTTCTGTTAGTTCCTCTAGAGTGGCTCTAAAAGCAGCAACTATAGAAGGCGGCAGCTTATGAATAAAACCAACAGTATCCGTTAATAATAATTGCTTACCTTGGGGCAATGACAGTCGGCGTGTCACAGGGTCTAAGGTCGAAAACAGCTTGTCTTCAACCAGCACGCTGGCCTGACTCAAGGCATTAAGCAACGTGCTCTTGCCTGCGTTTGTATAGCCCACAAGGGCAACTACAGGTATTCCGCTCTGTCTTCTTTTTTGCCGGTATAGTTCTCGATGCCGTCTAACTGCCTCTATTTGGGTCTGCAGACGCCCGATTCGCCTTCTTATAAGCCTGCGGTCTGTCTCTAACTGTGACTCACCCGGACCCCTGGTACCAATACCACCACCCAGACGCTCCAGATGGCTCCACTGGCCAGCCAGGCGTGGGAGAAGGTACTGATGCTGGGCTAATTCCACCTGCAACTGCCCCTCGCGAGTCTGGGCACGACGGGCGAAGATGTCAAGTATAAGCGCCGTTCGATCGATTACCTTGACATCGAGTACTTCCTCAAGGTTTCTTTGCTGCCTTGGCAATAGTTCATCATTAAAGATGACAACTGTATAATTGCATTCCTCTCGTAACTTAATAAGCTCTTCAAGTTTTCCTCTTCCCAGATAATAGGTCAGAGACGGTCTTCCCAGCTTCTGGGCCATTCTGCCAACAACTTCGGCTCCGGCGGTTTTGGCTAAATAAGATAATTCCTCAAGTGAACTATCTATCGACCAGCCGTTCGACGATTCCTTGCTATCAACGCCTACTAAAAAGGCTCTCTCCTGTTCAAATTGAGTTTTAAGAAGACTGTGTCGCATCTATGATAACATTATGTATACTTATTTACTCTAAGACCTGTGCCATTTGAGCAGCCGGCTTATACCTTCATCTAGACGGTCATCCGATACCGTAAGGGACAAACGCACATAGCCTTCACCAGCGCTTCCATAGCCCGTTCCCGGAGTGACTGCCACGTTCGCTTTATCCAGCAATTCAGCGGTGAAGCCCGATGAGGTATAACCATCCGGTATTCTGGCCCAGATATAGAAGCTGGCCTTCGGCGGCGTCGCTCTTAGACCGACTTCGTTCAAAGCTTTAACCAACCTGTCTCGACGTCGTTGGTAGATAGCACTCTGGCTGTTAATGTTGTCTTGAGGGCTAGTTAACGCTTCTATGGCTGCTCGCTGAATAGCTTGAGGTATGCCCGAGTCAATATTGGATTTGAATCGGAAAAGGGCATTGATTATCTGACTACTTCCTACAGCCATGCCTATTCGCCAGCCTGCCATGTTGTAAGTCTTGGACAAAGAATGGAATTCGAGGCCGACCTTGCGGGCTTCCGGTATCTGCATAAAACTCGGAGGCTTATAACCATCAAACGCAACCTCGGTATAAGGAGCATCATGGCATATGGCTAGATCATTTTTAATGGCAAAATGAGCTGCCTTCTGGAAAAAATCAATGTCGGCGACAGCCCCGGTTGGGTTGTTGGGATAATTCAACCAAAGTAAATTCGCTTTTTGGGCTATTCTCCTGGGGACCCGTTCCAAGTCCGGTAGGAAGCCATTTTTCTCAAGGAGAGGCAAAAAGTACGGCTTTCCTCCAGCGAGCAATGTGCTGATTGAATATACGGGATACCCCGGATTAGGTACCAAGGCTATATCGCCCTTCTCGATGAAGCAAAACGAAATATGTCCCACACCGTCTTTAGAACCGATCAATGGCAGTACTTCTTCATCAGGATCAAGGGTGACTCCAAAGCGCTTTTGATACCATTTAACTATAGCCTGGCGAAGTTCAGGTAGCCCAACAGTTTCAGGATATCGATGATTCACAGGATCTTTGGCAGCTCTACATAGCTCATCGATTATATGCGGTGGGGTCGGCATATCGGGGTCACCCATGGCAAAGCTGACTATGTCCTCTCCCCCGACTTTCTTCTCCTCAATTTTTCTGTTTATCTCTACAAATAAATAAGCAGGCAGCTTATCCAGTCGCTTTGAAAACTTCATATTGACCACTCTCCAGTGAAAACTTCTTCTACAGGCCCGCTCAAATATGCCTCCCCCATACCGTCCCATACTATATTCAATTTGCCGCCTGGTAGTATTATGTCAACTACATTTCCCGAATAACCTTTAAGCTGCGATATTACAGCTATGGCACAAGCCCCGCTGCCACAAGATAAGGTTTCACCCACGCCCCTCTCCCAAACTCTGGCTTCAATGCGATCAGGCTTTAAAATCCTGGCTATTTCAAAATTCGTGCGGTGAGGGAATATAGGATGGTTCTCTATTTTGGGGCCTATTTCGGGTAGAGGAAAATCCGCTACTGGACGAGACGTGAAACTTACAGCATGTGGATTGCCCATCGACACAAATGATAAATTAAGCTTATTTTCCCCAACGGTTAAATGGTAATCAAGCATGTGTTCTAAGTCTGCTTGTCCCCTACCCTTCCGGGGATGCCTTATCTTTACTGGTATTTCTTGAGTAGCGAAGTTTGGTATGCCCATGTTCACCCTAGCCTGTGTGACTTTACCTTCCGATAAGGTGGCCTCAACGGTCCGGGTGCCTGACATTGTTTCTATATTAAGTTTGGTTCCAGCAACCACCTTCCTATCTATTACGTATTTAGCGAAACATCTCAATCCATTGCCGCTAACCTCAGCCTGCGAGCCATCGGAATTAAAAAGCAACATTTTCACATCAGCGCTTCTAGAATTTAAAACCACCATCAGGCCGTCGGCACCTACCCCTAAATAGCGGTTGCACATATCCTTCGATACTCGAGACCAGTCAGAGTCTATATTTCGGCCGTCGATAATTATAAAATCGTTGCCTGTGCCCTGTAACTTGGTGAAATTCACAATCGATATTCCTCTTCCAGTCCGCCCATGAATGATGTTACCAGACTACGTGCTTCACTTGGCGCGTCTGTCCCTTCATTTAGCCAGTGAATTCTGCTATCTCCCAACCTGAACCACGCATATTGACGCCGCGCAAAGTGGTGTGTTTCGATTTTTATTCGTTCCACAGCCGTTGCTAAATCCGTCTCCCCTTGAAGAAATAAAAGTATTTGCTTATAGCCTATACCTGACATAGAAGGCGAATCCAAGCCATAGCCTTTGGCCGTCAAGTATTTTACTTCATCCACCAATCCTTTGCTTATCATCTCATCTACTCGCTGGTCGATTCTGCTATATAACTGTTCCCGCGTCATAGTCAAACCGATAATTAAAACAGGATACAGCGGCGCTTGTTTCCGCCATTGCTCAGAGACAGGCTGGCCCGTCCTCTGGTATATTTCTAAAGCCCTAATAATCCTGCGTAAATTACCCGGCATGATTCTGGAGGCAGCTGCCGGGTCTAGTTTTTGCAGCTCTTGAAACAGCGCGTAGCTGCCCTTTTCTAGTGCCTCCTTCACTCGAGCATGCCTGAATTCGGCATCCGGCGGAACTTCTGGTATTTTCCATCCTTCTATTACAGACCAAACATAAAGACCGCTGCCACCAACCAGAATCGGCAACTTGTCTCTCATTTGAATATCACGGATGACTTCAGATGCCAGTCTTTGATATACAGCTAAACTGAAAGACTCATCGGGATTAATCAAGTTAATAAGGTGATGAGTAACCAGAGCTAGCTCGGCATGGCTTGGCTTAGCGGTAGCAATATCCATGTATCGGTAAACTTGCCGGCTGTCTGCGTTTATTACCTCACCCTGGAAAGCTTGAGCTAGCTCCAAAGCAAGCTGGCTTTTACCAACCGCCGTCGGGCCTACTATAGCAACCAGACAGTTCATCGGGCCGCTTTGAGATTAGCTGCTTGTCTAACGATACTGACAAACTCGCTGGCTTTAAGGCTGGCGCCGCCAACCAGCGCACCGTCGATATCAGATTCGGATATAAATTCGCCTATGTTGTTGCCCGTTACACTGCCACCGTACAAAATACGTACGTCCTCGGCAATTCCCTTATTCCATAGATCGGCTATCGTGCAGCGAATGAGGCTAATAGTAGTGTTGGCCCGTCCGCCTGTGGCCGCTTTTCCGGTACCTATTGCCCAGATGGGTTCATAAGCAATAACCAGTTCATTAGTTGGACCTATACCTGCTAAAGCTGCTGTCACCTGCGTGGTAATAATTTGTTTGGTTCTACCTGCTTCATTATCCGCCAGACTTTCGCCGACGCAAACTATCGGCTTCAGATCGAATTCAAAAGCCTTCTTCACTTTTTTATTAATGACCACGTCTGTTTCAAAAAAGTGTTGCCTCCGCTCTGAATGACCCAAAATAACGTAATCACACAGTCCTGATAGCATGGTGGCTGATATTTCGCCCGTGTAAGCACCTCTGTCTTCAAAATACATGTTCTGGGCACCGAGCTTAATCATCGTACCTTTTAATAGTTCCTTGACTAAAGTCAGCGAAATAAAAGGTGGACAAAGCACTTCTTCCACTTCATCAGGGCCGCTTAGTTCGTTCACTATGTCGTTAACAAGCTTCTTAGCCTCTTCCATTGTGGTATTCATTTTCCAGTTTCCAGCAATCAATGGTCTTCGCACGTTCAGGCTCCAAACTTGGTTAATTTCAGCGCGTTAGCCATGGCCAGTGGCATTATATCTGTGGAGCGTAGCCTGCCCAAACCGCCGGAAATACAGGCCGATTCGGAAAATTCCATAACATGGTCGGGCCGGCACCACCTTGAATATAACAGTACCGGTACCGGATGCCAGCTATGCATTTTCAGCATTGCCGGCGTTGAATGGTCACCGGTAATGACGATGACGTCCGGCTTTAAGCCCAGTAATTGGGGCATGGCTGTATCAACCTCTTCGATAACTTTAACCTTCCTCGAAAAGTCACCGTCCTCGCCAGCACTATCGGCATGTTTTACATGAACGTAAAAGAAATCGTGCTTATCGAAGCAACTGGCCAAAATTTTAAACTCCTCCCGCATGCCACCATCTACACTAAATATTTCCATACCGATCAGTTTGGCCAGCCCCTTGTACATGGGATATACAGCTATTGCGGCTGGAGACAGTTTATATATTTCGCTCATCGTCGGTATATCCGGTAACCTTGAAAAGCCGCGCAACAGTACCATATTCGCTGGGTGCTGTTTGGATAACACTTTTCTAGCCTCGTCAATAAAGATATTAACCAGATGTGCTGTATCTTTTGCCTTTGGAGTTTCAGCTACAGCCGGGTTGGGTGGCACGGCAAGCTGTTGGGGGTCTGTATCTCTTATTTCCGGACTAAGGCCGTTGTCTCTCAGTACCAGCACGAAACGGTGCTCCTTCACCGGCGAGACAAAAAGCTCGATTCCATCCAATTTGATTTCGGCAAGGAGCTCACATAGCTCGGTACACTTCTCGGTGGTGATTCTTCCTGCTCTGCGGTCCGTTATCAATCCAGCATCATCAATTGTACAAAAATTACCACGGGCAGCTACGTCATATTTAGTCAATTCGAAGCCGATACCCAGTGCTTCCAGAACTCCACGACCTATTGTAAATTTCAGTGGATCGTATCCAAACAAAGCCAGGTGACCTGGTCCGCTGCCCGGAGTAATACCGGGACTTACAGGATCAGCAAGTCCACAGATGCTCTTCTCCGCCAGCTCATTAAGGTACGGCTTTCGAGCTATTTCCAGCTCTGTCTGGCCTGAAGCATCCGGGAGACCGCCGAGGCCGTCTATTACCAGCATCACTATTTTAGATGCTGACTTTATGCTTATCGCCTTTATCTCGTCCAATGGTACCATGTTCATTTATCCAGCAGGACTGCCACTCCAGGCAATGTTTTGCCTTCGAGGAACTTGAGGCTGGCTCCACCACCTGTAGACACATGGCTCATCTTGCTTGCCAGATGCATTTCATCAACTATTTCCGCCGTCGAACCGCCACCGACAATAGTAGTCGCTTTCAAACTGGCTAATAATTTTGCTATAGCTTTAGTTCCAGCGGCAAATTGCTCAATTTCATATACACCCATAGGCCCGTTCCAAAAGACGGTCCGGCAAATTGCTATCTCTCGTGTAAACATTTCCACCGTCCGCGGTCCGATATCTACAATACCTTTGTTATCTGGTATATCTGATACAGCCACAACCCGCCCTGTCGCTTCCCTGTTAATAGCATCTGCGACCACAACATCTAACGGTAACTTAAGAGTCACGTTTTTTCGTTTAGCCGTGTCCACCAGCTCCCGGGCTAAATCTTGTTTGTCTGTTTCTATTAGTGAACTGCCTATTGAGTAGCCCAGCGCTCTTAAAAAAGTGGCGGCCATGCCGCCACCTATCAGCAGCTTATCCACCTTATCTAATATATTTTGTATTAGACCAATTTTGTCACTTACCTTAGCCCCCCCGAGCAGAGCCACAAAAGGATGTTCCGGGCTGCTCAAAATGCCTCCAAGCGCTGTCAGTTCTTTTTCCATCAAAAACCCAGCTACTGCCGGCAGGTATTTAGCCACACCAACCGTGGAAGCGTGGGCCCTATGAGCAGTTCCAAAGGCGTCATCGACATAAATATCTGCCAACATAGCTAAGGATTGCGCAAAAGCGGGGTCGTTCTCCTCTTCTTCAGGGTGAAAGCGTAAATTTTCTAAAAGTAGAATACTCCCTGGTTTAAGTTCGTTTACTTCACTTTCTACCTCGGTACCGATGCAGTCCGGAGCTATAGCGACTGTCAAATTTATTAGTTGAGAAAGTCGACGTGCTATCGGGGCTATTCTCAGTGCTTCCACAATCTTGCCATCGGGGCGCCCTAGATGAGAACACAGAATTACTTTTGCCTTATGCTCAACAAGGTATTGGATGGTAGGCAAGACAGCCCGAATACGACTGTCATCGCTTATAGCACCGCTATTTATATCTAGCGGAACGTTGAAATCGACCCTCACGAGCACTCTCTTCCCTTCAACCTCTATATCTCTAATTGTCTTTTTAGCCAATCCGTCTTCCTTATAGAGCCTCTTCAAGCTTTTTAATTATACTCCTGACTTCTTCGACCGCAACCGGTGCAGTTTCGAACACGTTCTTTCCCAGTCTATCGGCCTCAGCAATTTCAGGATGATAGTTGATAAAGCCTAGCACTTCAAAGTCTGTCATATTATCTATGATAAATCTGCGCTCCCCATCATCATGAGTTTTTGAGCCGACAATGTGACATTTTTTCACACCCAGGTCCGTGGCCAAACGTTTAATATCTCTGGCAGTCTGAAAACTGCGTTGTCCGGGTTCAACAACTATAATAAAAGCGTCCACAGCCTTTGCCGTTCCACGTCCAAGATTCTCTACACCCGCATCCATGTCCATGATGACCACTTCAGACCTACTCAGAACCAAATGGCTCAACAAGCTCTTTAGCACAGCGCCTTCCGGGCACAGGCAACCTCCTCCCCCCCTTTTGACCGTTCCCATGACGAGCAGCTTTATGCCGTTTTTTTTAATGGAGAAGCGCTCGGGTATGTCGTCAACCCTGGGATTCAGCTTGAAGAAAGTGCCCAGCCCGCCCGATTTAGTTCCGGTACGTTCCTGTATTAATTCCTTAAGTTCGACGATTGGAGTAAGCTTTTTCGCCTGGTCGGCGCTGAATCCCAAAGCGATAGCCAAATTAGCATCAGGGTTGGCATCTATGGCTATAACGTTACTGCCCTCTTTCGAATATATCCAGGCCAGAAGGCTGGTTAATGTAGTTTTGCCTACACCGCCTTTACCGGTAATAGCTAATTTCATTTACTGTTGTAGAACGAGTTAAGGAGATAACTTTAGAAATGCCACCCAGGACCGATTGATAATCAAATCATTTAAAGAGGGCAATCTTATTGGAGTATATCCGATGATGGGTACAAAATCAAGACTAATTCACATGTACCAGGTTCTCAAGCTGATTGAAGCAATGCTATAATAGGCCATGCGAATTGCCATCATCGGTCTCGGCCTCATCGGAGGCTCTATAGGTCTGGCTTTAAAAGAAAACAACTGGAGACGGGCGGAGGTAATCGGTTACGCCCGCCGGCAGGAGACAGCGTCACTGGCTTGCAAACTAGGGGCTGTAGACCGGACTGAAGCGGACGCCCGCAAAGTAGTTAGAGGCGCCCACATCGTTATTGTGGCCACGCCAGTCCTGACCGTAAGAGAAATATTCGAAATAATAGCTCCTGAACTGTCAGATGGTGCTATCGTAACCGATACGGCCAGCACGAAGGTGCAGGTTCTACAATGGGCGCGGGAATTATTACCACCGATTGCCAGCTTTGTGGGTGGCCATCCCATGGCCGGTAAAGAAGTCTCTTCCATTAAAGCTGCTACCGCCGACCTATTTAATAAATGTACTTACTGTTTAATACCATTGCCCAAAACCAAGCCATCGGCCCTGCAAACTATGAAAGACATGGTAAAAGTTTTGGGTGCAAATCCGATGGTAATAAAGGCTGAGGAACATGATAGACTGGTTGCTGGCATCAGTCATTTGCCTTTATTAATATCGTCCGCCCTGGTTCTGGTAACGACTAAAAATCCCTCGTGGATCAAAATGTCACGTCTGGCCGCGAGCGGGTACCGCGACCTGACCCGTCTGGCTTCGGGAAATCCGGAAATAAGTGCGCATATATTCCTAAGCAACCGGGCCGCTATTGTTTCCTGGATCGACGAATTCATCAAGGAACTGCAGAAACTACGTGAACTTGTGGCCGACGGCAGTGAAGATATTGAACGGGTCCTGACCATAGCTAATAAGGCAAGGAATAGGTGGCTGGAAAAGCGCTGCTAAAAAAGATAGTATCTCCCAAGCAGTTAATTGGAGAGATTGCAGTACCCGGTGATAAATCTATTTCACATCGCGCACTCATACTCAACAGCCTGGCCAACGGCTCTAGCCAAATCAGTAATCTTTCTCCAGGAAGGGACTGCCTTTCGACCACAACCTGCCTTAAGGCTCTTGGAGTAAGTATTACCAAGGAGACCGGAAAGGAACCTGTTATTCTGATCAACGGCGTTGGTAATACAGGCTTTACCGAGCCCAAAGATATTTTAAACGCGGGCAATAGCGGCACCACCATACGTCTTCTTGGCGGTGTTCTAGCAGCCCAACCGTTTCTGTCTATTATCACGGGTGATAGCTCTTTACGTTCCAGACCCATGAAACGGCTTATAGAGCCCATCAGATTAATGGGTGGTGAAATCTACGGACGCCATAACGATTCTCTGGCTCCGCTCGTCATCAGGGGTAGAAGACTTCACGGAATAAACTACACCCTGCCCGTGCCCAGTGCTCAAATTAAGTCCGCAATTTTATTGGCGGGCCTCTTGGCTGAAGGAGATACCACCCTGCAAGGCCAGACATCACGTGACCACACTGAACGCCTGCTCAAACGAATGGGAGCCAATCTAGAAATCAATGGCACACGGATTTCGCTGGCACCGTTAAAAACTCCTTTAACCGCGGTTGATTTACACATACCGGGAGATATTAGCTCGGCCGCTTACTGGCTAGTTGCCGGAGCTATACATCCAAATGCACATATAAAGATAATAAACTGCGGCGTGAATCCAACTCGAACAGGCGTTATAGATGCCCTACTAGCCATGGGAGCCAATTTGAAAATGGAGAATAAGAGGCAAGAAGGAGATGAGCCGGTTGCTGACCTCTGTGTACAATCAAGCCGACTTAAAGGAGTTGAAATATGTGGCGGTTTAATTCCCCGATTGATTGATGAGATACCGCTTTTAGCTGTGGCTGCCTGCTTTGCTGAAGGTAAAACTGTAATCAGAGACGCTACAGAACTACGCATTAAGGAATCAGATAGAATAGCTTCCACAGCTAAGGAATTGACCCGGCTTGGTGCCAGGATCGAGGAATTACCAGACGGTATGGTTATTTATGGCACTAAGAAACTGCTTGGCGCAGAAGTTAGAAGCTATAGTGACCACAGACTGGTAATGAGTCTCACGGTAGCCGGTCTGGTAGCCAGAGGAACTACCTCAATCCGAAATGCGAGAGTGGCCGAAATATCGAATCCCCATTTTTGGCAAGAGCTGAAGGAGCTTGTGCGAAACTCATTTGAGCACGGTGGCTCACTATAATAATGTCGTGTGTAACGCACACTAAATAAACGGTTCTGCAAAAGAACAAAAATGGTTCCTGAAAAGAAGAAAAGAATTCAACGAGCACACCCGCTGATAATCGTCATTTCTGGCCCTTCAGGCGTAGGTAAGGATGCCGTTCTGACAGATATGAAAAAAGCACGGCTACCATATCACTACGTTTTGACAACCACCACAAGACCAAAGCGACCAGAAGAGAAAGACGGCATCGATTACCGATTTATTTCTGAAGATGAATTCCAGCAAATGGTTAATAAGAACCAGTTTATAGAGTGGGCCAGGGTTTACGGCAACTATTATGGTGTACCGAAGCGAGAGATAGATGAAGCATTAAAACAAGGCCAGGATACAGTGGTTAAAGTGGATGTTCAAGGAGCGGCTACCATCCGACGCCTCATGCCTGAGGCCTTATTGATATTCCTTATGCCACCTTCGTTGGACGAACTTACCAAACGTCTAGAACACAGATATGGCACCTCCTCACCCGATTTAAACATCAGGCTGCGCAAGGCCAAAGATGAGATGGAAAGCCTGCCAATTTTCGATTATGTCATCACAAACCAAACAGATGGTCTGCAAAATACAGTAAATCAGATAAACAATATGGTTGCTGCCGAGAAATGCGTTACAAAACCAGGAAAGTCCAGAGTCAAGAAAAAGCAGTTATAGCTGTATCCACGAGCATCAATTCATCAAGCAATTATTTACTTACTTTTCAATAGCCGCAAAATCTCACTTTCCCTGCGTCTCATCCCTCGTGCTTCTGCGGGCAGTTCATGGTCGTAATTTAGAAGATGAAGCATGCCGTGCACAATTAATAGTGCCAGCTCACGGACTACACTCTGGCCTTGTTGTTGCGCCTGTTTTAACGCCTGAGGATATGAAATTATCACCTCACCCAGATGCCTTACGCCATCCGGTGCATTTACAAACGGCTCATCAGACTTTTGGTCTGCATTTGAGGCTACCTGAAAACTCAGTACATCTGTGGCTTCATCCCTGCTTCGATAAATTCTATTCAGCTTTTGAACCGTTTTACCATCGGTAATAACTAGTCCCATCTCGACAGGCTGTTCAACGCATTCAGCTTCAAGCACCTGTCGAGTAACATTTTCGAGCCAGTTCTTACTTACAGCAGGCTTAATATTTCTGTTGACTGTAATATTAATTTCTATCTTGTTCATTGCGTACTTTCGCTAAAGCATAATACCAAAAAAAGAGATTACCTATAAAGGCTGTCTTTAGTAAATTCAGTTGAAAGCGATAAAAAAACTGTGTTATATTGACCAAGTTGTCACCGGAGGGATCGCATAGTGGTCTAGTGCGGCCGCCTGCTAAGCGGTTGCCCCGAGAAATCGGGGTCATGGGTTCGAATCCCATTCCCTCCGCCAGT
>CAYPRI010000046.1:8780-13079 GCA_964413085.1 uncultured Dehalococcoidales bacterium | reverse complement strand
AAAGCCCTAAAAGAGGAACTTTAAAGAAATTTTACATAAATACCGCAAAAATATATTGACAAAATGGAAAAATAGTAATATACTGTTGGTTTACTGCATTGAAATGCCGTGTGGACTTCTCAATAGATCTTATCCTCGTTACTACTCATAATTACAGCTAACATTGGTTAAAGAACCACAGGTGAGACATTTGTCTTAATTTTCTGATGGGAGAGTTATGTCTATTTCACTAGCATCTGACAAACGTAAAGTTGCCTCGGAATCCAGAGTATCCTTCGCCAAACTGCCTACCGTTCTGGAGATCCCCAATCTGATCAAGGTGCAGCTTGATTCATTTCGTTGGTTTCAGGAAGAAGGTTTGAAAGAACTTCTCGATGAAGTTTCTCCAATCCATGATTTCACCGGTACCAGACTGGAACTTCATTTTATCGGCTATGAGTTTCGTGAACCCCCTTACACCATAGACCAGTGCCGTCAGCGCGATATGACGTACGCGGCTCCACTTTACGTTAGGGCCAGGTTGGTAGTCAAGGAACCAAGGCAGGAGATTCGAGAGCAGGAGATATTTTTCGGTGATTTTCCGCTCATGACCGATAAGGGGACCTTTATTATTAGCGGAGCCGAACGTGTTGTGGTGAATCAATTGCTTCGTTCCCCGGGCATCTATTTCAGCCTACACGAGGATGTGGCCTCTGGTCGCGAACTGTGCGCCGCTAAGCTGATACCCGAACACGGCGCCTGGCTGGAATTTGAGACGTCCAACAGAGACGTGATATTCGTCAAAGTGGACGGGAAGAGGAAAATTCCTGTCGCCATACTGCTGCGCGCCATCGGCTATGACAACGACAACGAGCTGCTGAGTTATTTCCAGGATGTGGAGACCTCGGCGGAGCACAGCTTTATACAGACGACGATAGAGAGAGAACCTTCAGTCCAGACCAAACAGCAAGCTCTGGTTGATATATATAAGCGGCTACGTCCAGGTGAGCCGCCTACTGTTGACAATGCTCAGAACCTTTTAAATAACCTCTTCTTCAATCCCCGACGCTATGACTTGGGTAGAGTCGGGCGATACAAGCTCAATCACCGTTTGGGGCTTAATGTAGACGAAAGCCATCGCTGTTTAACCAAAGAGGACTTTATCGAAATAGTACGGCATATTATCAAGATAAATAATGGAAGGGAAGAGCCTGATGACATCGACCACCTGCGCAACCGGCGGGTGCGGACTGCGGGTCATCTGATACAGAATCAGTTCCGCATTGGCATACTTCGTTTGGAGCGAACCATTAAGGAACGTATGAGCATTGTCGGCCCAGAAGCCGCTACACCATCTACGTTAATTAATAACCGCCCCGTGGTAGCTGCCATGAGAGAGTTTTTCGGAGGCTCTCAGCTGTCTCAGTTTATGGACCAGACGAATCCGCTAGCGGAACTAACGCATAAACGCCGCCTCTCGGCCATGGGGCCGGGCGGCCTTTCACGTGAGCGCGCCGGATTTGATGTCCGCGATGTGCATCATTCACATTATGGAAAAATCTGCCCTATAGAGACTCCGGAAGGTCCGAACATCGGACTTATCGGGTCTCTGGCTACATACGCATCGATCAATGATTACGGTTTTATTCAGACCCCGTATCGCAAAGTGATTCACGAGGTTCCCAATACTGTTGATAAGCTGCTGGACCGGACCGTTTTGGAGGACGTATCGACCTCCGCCGGGAAAGTAGTTGTTTCTAAAAGAAATATTGTTACCAAAGAGCTAGCTAAAAAACTGGCCTCCCTTTCTTCACGCAGAATAAAGGTAGTACCGTTTGTTTCGGACCAGATTGAATACTTGACTGCCGACGAGGAAGAGAAATATACGATTGCCCAGGCCAATGCCATTCTTAATGAGAAAAATGAATTCGTCGAAGATAGGATTGGTGTAATCAGGGGAGGGAAATATCTTAAGGAAACTGCAGATAACATAGATTTTATGGATGTATCGCCGAAGCAGGTCTTTAGTGTTACCACGTCGCTCATACCCTTTCTGGAACATGATGATGCCAACAGGGCTTTAATGGGCTCGAATATGCAACGTCAGGCGGTCCCTCTGCTCCGTCCCGAGGCTCCCCTTATAGCCACCGGCATGGAAAAAGAAGTAGCTAAATACAGCGGCCAGGTTGTCTTTGCCAGAGCCGACGGTGAAGTAATTGAGTTGGATAGCCAGCATATTACTATTGTCGAAGAGGACGGGAATCAACAGGGATATAAGTTGATGAAGTTCATGCGAACAAACCAGGGGACCTGTGTTAATCAGCGACCAGTCGTCTCCAAAGGCGATAAAGTCAAGAAGGGACAGGTAATAGCCGATGGTTCAGCTACGGACCACGGCGAACTCGCCCTGGGCCAGAATATTTTGTGTGCCTTTATGAGCTGGCGCGGATACAATTTCGAGGATGCCGTCATCATCAGTGACCGGATGGTAAAGGATGATAGATTTACTTCAATTCACATTGAGAAATACGAAATAGAAGCCCGCGAGACGAAGCTGGGCACGGAGGAAATTACCAGGGACATACCAAATGTCGGCGAAGAAAGTTTGCGGGATTTGGCTGAGACCGGCATCATCCGTGTTGGCGCCGAAGTGGGGCCTGGCTCGATTTTAGTTGGTAAAATCAGCCCTAAAGGGGAGACCGAACTCACCGCGGAAGAAAAGCTGCTGCGAGCTATCTTTGGCGAAAAGGCGCGTGAAGTAAAAGACAGCTCCCTCAGAGTACCGCACGGCGAATGGGGAAAGGTTATAGAAGTTAAAGTTTTTACCCGCAACAATAATAGCGATTTACCGGCGGGCGTTCATTCGCTGGTCCGGGTTTGGGTGGCGCAGAAGAGGAAAATTTCCGTCGGTGACAAAATGGCCGGGCGGCACGGCAATAAAGGTGTGATTTCGACTATATTGCCCGAGGAAGATATGCCCTGTCTGCCGGATGGCAGGCCGGTGGATATAATTTTGAATCCAATCGGTGTTCCGTCCCGAATGAACATCGGGCAGATTTTGGAAACCCACCTCGGCTGGGCTGCTGAAACACTTGGGTTAAGAGTGCTCAATCCCATTTTCGACGGGGCCAACGATGTTGCTATTGAGGATGCTTTAGCCAGAGCCTGGATAGTCCAGCAGGCTGGAGCTATAAACCCGCTAAGCCGGGATGTATTTAACGCCGTTAACCTGGAGCAGGCTAAGACCTGGCTGGCTGACAACGGTTATAACGGCGCCAAAGTTTTCGATGACAAGTATCCTGGAGAAGCCAAAAGAGTCTGTCTTCGATTGTGGCTTGAAACTCTGGGCGTAAAAAGTTACGGACTGAAAGATGAACAGGTAGCCGAACTGGTGGAGAAAACCTATATAGAACAAAAGCAATCGCCCCCGGTGTTCGGCAAAGTTGTACTTCGGGATGGACGAACCGGAGAGCCGTTCGACCAGCCTGTTACGGTTGGCAGTATCTACATGATGAAACTTATTCACCTTGTCGAGGATAAAGTGCACGCACGCTCCACCGGTCCCTACTCCTTAATTACACAGCAGCCGCTGGGCGGAAAGGCGCAGTTTGGCGGACAGAGATTCGGCGAAATGGAAGTTTGGGCTTTAGAGGCTTACGGTGCCAGTCATACGCTTCAAGAGCTGCTTACCGTTAAGTCGGATGATGTGGCTGGCAGAGCTAAAGCCTACGAGTCGCTGGTCAAGGGAGAGGACATATTCCAGCCTGGTGTCCCCGAATCTTTCAAGGTTTTATTTATGGAATTACGCAGCCTTGGCCTTGCAGTCGAGCTGCTAAATGAAGAAGAGGAAATGGTTAGCTTCCTCGAAGAACGTAAGAAGATAGGCACTAAATTCAAGGCTTAAACTAAAGGAGATAGATGACCGAGATTAATGATTTCAATGCCATCCGGATCTCTCTGGCTTCACCGGAGCAGGTCAAGAGCTGGTCGTACGGCGAGGTAACCGAGCCGGAAACCATAAACTATCGGACTCTGAAGCCGGAAAAAGACGGACTTTTTTGCGAGAGAATATTCGGCCCTACCAAGAACTACGAATGTTATTGCGGGAAATATAAGAAAATACGCTATCGGGGCGTAACCTGCGACCGATGCGGGGTCACTGTGGAACATTCCAGAGTCCGACGGACACGGATGGGCCACATTGAATTAGCAGCCCCTGTAGCGCATATCTGGTTCGCTAAGGGCGTACCCAGCCGGTTAGCGCTGCTTCTGGATATCTCTCCCAGGAATTTGGAAAGAGTACTTTATTTTGCGCAGTAC
>CAYPRI010000046.1:0-8680 GCA_964413085.1 uncultured Dehalococcoidales bacterium | reverse complement strand
GTCATCAACCGGAATAACCGGTTGAGGCGGCTTATCGATTTGGGAGCTCCCGAGATAATCATCCGCAATGAGAAGCGAATGCTTCAGGAAGCTGTGGATGCACTTATCGACAGCGGGCGAAAAGGGCGCACGCCATTGGTCAGCGGCGCTCACAAGTTGAAGTCTCTGTCCGATATGCTCAGAGGTAAGCAGGGCCGCTTCCGTCAGAACCTTCTGGGTAAACGTGTTGATTACAGCGGCCGTTCGGTTATTGTTGTTGGCCCTGAGCTGCAACTGCACCAGTGCGGCCTGCCCAAACACATGGCTTTGGAGCTATTCAAGCCCTTTGTCATGCGGCGGCTAATCGAGCAAGGTTTTGCGCACAACATAAAGAGCGCCCGAAGGCAGGTAGAAAAAGCCCGGCCTGAAGTGTGGGATATACTGGCTGAAGTAGTTAAAGAACGGCCCGTGCTGTTAAATCGCGCACCGACGCTGCATCGATTAAGCGTCCAGGCGTTTGAGCCGGTGCTAATTGACGGCAGTGCCATTCAGATACATCCTCTGGTCTGCGCTGCATTTAACGCTGACTTCGATGGTGACCAGATGGCGGTCCACGTACCTCTGGCACGTGCCGCAGTTCAGGAAGCCAGAGAGAAAATGCTCAGTATCCATAATATGCTGCTGCCAAGTTGCGGCGAGCCGGTAATGACGCCCACTCTGGACATGGTTCTCGGCTGCTACTATCTGACCAATATTAGACCCGGAGTCAAAGGCGAGGGCATGGTTTTTTACGATTTCGAAGAAGCCAAACTTGCTTACGACCTGGGGATTGTAAACCTCGATGCTGAGATAAATGTCAGGACTGAGACGGATAACGGCAGGTTGAAGACAAGCGTCGGGCGAATTCTGTTTAACGAGATATTGCCCTCTGAATTTCGATTCTTAAATAAAGTAATGGACAAAGGGGCTTTAAAGAGTCTGGTGCTGGACTGCTACCGGTCGTTGGGTAATCGACCCACCGTTGATATGCTGGATAACCTGAAGCGGCTTGGTTTCGAATATGCTACCAAGTCCGGCACAACCATTGCCGCCAAGGATATCGAGGTGCCACGGGATAAAGCGAAGCTGCTTGAAGAGGGCGACGAGAAAATTGCGGTTATCGAAAGCCAGTTCAACCGCGGATTGATAACCGAGGACGAGCGTTATAGCAGCGCCATCGAGGTCTGGACCGAAACGACCGATAAAATTACAGAGACCATTTCCCAGTCATTGGACCGCTATGGCGGCATCTATATGATGGCCACCTCGGGCGCCAAAGGTAATATTTCACAGATAAGACAGATGGCAGGTATGCGAGGATTGATGACCGACCCGTCCGGCAGAATTATCGACTTCCCCATCAAGGCCAGTTTCCGCGAAGGGCTATCGGTCATGGAATATTTTATATCCACACACGGAGCCCGCAAAGGATTGGCCGACACCGCTCTGAGAACTTCGGATGCCGGCTATCTAACGCGTCGTCTAATAGACGTCGCCCAGGACTTGATAATCTTCGAAGAAGACTGCGGTACTGAGGAAGGCGTCTGGCTGGTTGAGAAGCCTGAGAAAGGGCTGCTGGCATCGCTTGATGAGCGTCTGCTGGGGCGTATTGCGGCTGCTGATATCGCCCACCCGAAGACCGGCGAAATCATCGTCCATACAAACGAGGAAATAGATGAGGAGAAGGCGGCCCGAATAAAGAAGGCCGGCATAACTCAAGCCTATGTAAGGTCGCCTCTTAGTTGCCACTCACGCCGGGGCCTCTGCAGAAACTGCTATGGGCGTGACCTGGGTAGAAGAGGCCTGGTAGAGGAAGGCACGGCCGTAGGCATCATTGCGGCGCAGAGCATCGGCGAGCCGGGCACGCAGCTCACATTACGCACCTTCCATACCGGAGGCGTCGTCGGAGCCGATATTACCAGTGGCCTACCGCGCGTGGAAGAATTGTTTGAGGCCAGGGTGCCCAAAGGGCTGGCGGTGCTTTCTGAAATTGACGGCATTGTCGACGTAATCGAGACTCAGGATATCCGAAGGATAAAAGTTACCAGTGCCGAATCATATCTGGATGAGTATACCCTGCCGCCACGCGCAAAAGTAGCGGTCACTAACGGCCAGTGGGTTGAAGCGGGTACGCCGCTAACTACCGTAACCAAGCCTAAGAAAAAGCCTTCGACCAAGAAGCTGGCGGTCAAAGAGGAACGTACCTTAATTGCCCGGGTTGCGGGCAATGTGGTTCTGGAGGAAGGCCATCTCTATATTAAATATGAAGAGGTGGAAGAGCGCGAATACGTAATTCCATCAGGCAGCCACATACGTGTTAAATCGGGGGATAGGGTAAAGGCCGGTGACCAGCTAATCGATGGTGCGGTCGACCCGCAGGATATTCTGCGCATCATGGGCAGGGAAGCCGTCCAGCAGTACCTTGTGGAAGAGGTGCAGAAAGTGTACCGCTCACAGGGTGTGAACATAAACGATAAACATATTGAGATAATCGTCCGCCAGATGCTGAGGAGAGTTCGCGTGGAATCGCCGGGCGATACCGAGCTACTTTCCGGCGACTTGGTAGACCGGTTTGAATATGAGAGTATAAATGCTAAGGTGCTGGCCGAGGGCGGAGAGCCGGCCACGGCTCAGACGGTTCTGCTGGGCATAACGCGAGCTTCGCTGAATACAGGCAGCTGGCTGGCTGCAGCTTCATTCCAGGAGACAACAAGGGTACTGACGGAAGCCGCTATCTGGGGCAGGACTGATAAGCTGCTCGGGCTTAAAGAGAACGTGATTATTGGCAAGCTTATCCCGTACCAGGGAGCCACCGTCATCGAGGCACTTGCTCCTGCCGAGCCCGCAGCGCAAGTGGGAGCGCCGGTCTCGACCGAATCGGGTCTTTTGTCTGAACTCGAGGCGGCACTGGCCACCGGAACAGAACCCCCACCGGCGCCAATACCGGAAGATGAACCTAAAGAAAAATAAACAAAAGTTTGGTCTGATAAAAAAATCCTCGCCGGTTGGCGAGGATTTTTTGTTCTTGTCCTTTAGTTTGCCTAAACTCTATGTGATATAATTCCAGCTAAGTTTGGGATGGCTTCTTGGGCAATGAGAGAAAAGGAAACGAAGACAAGGATAGTTTCAGGTAAGCCCAGCGTTGATGACACCTCTCTTGATACCAGCCTCCGACCGAGACGCCTGGCCGATTTTATCGGACAAGGTAAAGTCAAGGGCAATCTGGAGATAGCGATTGCTGCTGCCAAGAAGCGGGGTGAGCCTCTGGACCATATCCTGCTCTATGGCCCTCCAGGTTTAGGAAAAACCACCTTAGCCTACATCATCGCCGCTGAAATGGGCGTTAACATACGGATAAGTTCTGGCCCGGCTATTGAGCGCCCCGGCGACCTGGCCTCCATACTGACAAATCTGCAGAAGAACGACTGTTTTTTTATCGACGAGATACATCGGCTCGGCCGTCCTGTCGAAGAGATACTTTACCCGGCCATGGAAGATTTTGCGATTGACATAATATTGGGTAAAGGTCCCGGTGCCAGGAGTTTACGGTTAAGTTTGCCGCGTTTTACTTTGATCGGTGCCACTACCAGGTTTGCCATGATGAGCCCGCCGCTGCGGGATAGATTCGGCGCGGTTTACCGGCTTGATTTCTATGACGAGCCGGCCATAGAGGCTATCTTGAAGCGCTCGGCCGCCATACTGAAAATAGACATCGATGAAGCCGGCATCACACAGATTGCCTGCCGGGCACGTGGTACGCCGCGCGTGGCCAATAGACTGCTCAAACGGGTTCGTGATTATGCGCAGGTAAAGGCGGACGGCGCCATTACCGAACCAGTGGCCATGGAAGCACTTTCCAAATTGGAGATAGACCGCATCGGCCTGGATGAGATAGACCACAAAGTTATTCGGACCATAATCGAGAAATTCGACGGTGGACCTGTAGGATTGGAAACCATTGCCGCCTCTATCAGCGAGGAAGCCGATACAATCATGGATGTTTACGAGCCCTACCTTCTTCAGCTCGGCTTCCTGGAGCGCACCCCTCGCGGCAGGGTAGCCACGCGGCTGGCCTGTGAGCACCTGGGAGTAGACTACAAAAAAGGGAAATCATCTCAGGCAAGCCTCTGGTAAGCTTATCAAATTATTGTATGATGAGCTCTAGAAGTACGTCGACTGTTCTGTTCCTTCTCCTCTTATTATTCGTGCCCTTGGCCTGCAAACCGCCTACCGGTACAGTTACTGTTGTTCAGGTTATCGATGGTGATACCATCGTTATCGAAGGCGGCAGTCACGTGCGCTACATAGGTATCGATTCGCCGGAGGCAGACGAATTTTATTATGCGGAAGCCAAGCAAATGAATGCAGGACTGCTGGAAGGCAAAGAGGTAAGACTTGAAAGTGATGTAACGGACAAAGATGAATACGGAAGGCTACTCCGCTACGTTTATGCCGGCGATACACTGGTCAATGCCGAGATGGTAAGACAGGGCTGTGCCTGGGCAACGGCTTATCCGCCGGATATAAAGTATCAGGTTTACCTGGAGGCAATGGAAAGTGAAGCCAGACAGCTGAAGCGAGGCTTCTGGAAATAGACGTACTCCGATTTCGCTCTTGTCCAAATGCGGCTACTAGCGAGCCGATTTTCGAGATAAATTTAACGGTCTACGGCTGGTCTGTCTCTGCCGTCTCTCCAGCATAGCAGGGCCGAGGATAAGTATTACGGCCAGCAAAATAAGACCGGCCCATCCAAACGGATTTATGGAGCTCTTCCCGCTTAAAGCCATAATTCCCAGTACAGATATCTCGAGCGTTAGCAGTACGCCCACCTTGAGCCAGCGCTGTCTGACTCGAATAAACACGGCTACCGTAAGTGCCAGTACGGCGAAGCTCAAGGCCATCAGCGGGGCAAAATCATAAAGCTGCTCATGCGACAGAAAACCGTTATTGCCTTCAAGGGCTAATATCCACAGCGCCAGTACCCAGCCCAACATTATGGGCAATGGCAATAGCATGAGCGACGCAAATACCCAGTCTTTCTTGCTTATTTTCCTGGTTACCGAGAATACTATGACCAGGGCCAGAGGAACATAGGCACAAGCCGCCAGCCAGGCCCAATTGACGGGCAAATATATCAGGAGGATGCCAACTGCCAGCACCGGCATAAGGCAATACCCCAGCCAGGGGAAAAGCCATGCTGGTTTGCCGTGCGACCATCCGTAAATCGCTGTACAGGCAACTGCGACCAAGATGCCGATGAGCCAGAACGTGTTTTGCCACCAGTGCAGGGCAAAGAATGCAGCTACCAGTAGATGGGGTAGGGCGGCAAAGATGGCCTGTAGCCAGCTTCCCTGGCTGTATACCTCATAAATTTGTCGGGCCACCAGTTCGGGAGAGCCCATGAGCTTGGTTACAGTAGCGAATGCCTCTTTTTCCGAGAGTCCCGATTCAACCAGCTCGTGTTTCTTATCTTCGACGTGCGTACGTATTTCACGTACCACGTTGTTTTTGATCGTGGAGTCAAGTCGTAGATGGTCTTTCAGACGGTCGGTATAGGTGGACTTAGCTGGCATCTGCTATCAACCGGTTGTCGGTTTCATAATCAAGGCGACGGCAGTGGAGAAGTTTTGCCATACGGCCAACCTTTCAACCAGTGCCTTCTGCCCCTTGGGCGTTATATAGTAATAGCGCCTTTCCTGACCGCTGGGCAGCCTCTGCCATTTGCCCTGCAAAAGCCCGGCTTTTTCCAGGCGGTGCAAAGCCGGATACAGCGTACCCTCTTTGAACTGGAAGTAGCCGTTGCTTCGCTTTTCCAGCTCTTTGATGATTTTGTAGCCGTAGGTAGGCTCGCGATTAATCAGGCTAAGGAGCAGACTGTCCGTGCTGCCTTTAAGTAATTCACGCTCGTAATTCAATTCTTTTACCTCACTTTAGTTTGGGCCTGTTGTCTTAGAATAGCATCGGTCGACAACACCGTCAAGTCGAAGCTAAATTTGACAAAACGGGGCATTTAAGCGTATATTAAGTCTAAATAAAAATTCTCTGGTGGTTAGAGCGAGGTGGTACCACCCGTTCCCATCCCGAACACGGAAGTGAAACGCCTCAGCGCAGACGATACTGGGGAGGCAACTCTTTGGGAAAATATGCCACTGCCAGGGGATTTTCCCAAGCTATTAGCAGTACCAAATTCTTACTTCAACACCCAATATTCCGAACGACTGGGAGCTTTGACACCTCAAAATAAACGTCATATAATTCAGCTAATACATCAAGAAAGTAAGGTTAAAGTATAGAGAGAGATGGCTAGCCGATTCGAGAAGTTTTCAGAAAGAGCACGACGAGCACTGACCCGCGCCCAGGAGGAAGCCCAGCGCTTCGGACACAACTACATCGATACCGAACACATATTGCTTGGTCTGGTAGCTGAAGAGGACAGCGTCGCCAGTAAAGTCCTGATTAACCTGGGTGTGCTTCCTAATAAGATAAGGGCCGCCGTGGAGTTTGTGGTGGGGCGGGGCGAACGCTCGGCCATCGGCGAAGTCGGTCTTACACCGCGTGCCAAGAGAGTAATCGAGCTGGCTGTTGACGAAGCCCGCCGCTTAAACCACAGCTATATAGGTACGGAACATCTGCTTTTAGGGCTGCTGCGCGACCGGGAAGGTGCTGCGGTTGGCGTCTTGGAGAGCTTTGGCGTTAATTTCGAGAAAGCGCAAAATGAGATAAATAACGTATTGAGCCAGAGCGCACCGCAATCACGGGCTGTTGCCCGCGGTGTGGGTCGGACGCCGGTTCTGGACCAGCTTGGCATAGACCTGACCAATGCTTCACGGTCGGGCAAGCTCGACCCCATAATAGACCGCGAAAAAGAAATCGAGCGCGTTATTCAGATACTCAGCCGACGCACCAAAAACAACCCGGCGCTTATAGGCGAGCCGGGTGTGGGCAAGACGGCAATTGTTGAAGGCCTGGCGCACCGTATCGTGGCCGGCGAAGTACCTGAGACGTTGCAGGGTAAGAGACTGGTCACCCTTGATATCGGCTCGCTGGTCGCCGGTACCAAATACCGCGGCGAGTTTGAGGAAAGACTGAAGAAGGTTATTGACGAGATAAAGAGCGCGGGCAACTGCGTAATTTTTGTTGACGAGCTCCATACCATCGTAGGCGCCGGAGCGGCGGAGGGAGCCGTCGATGCTTCCAATATCTTGAAACCGTCGCTATCACGCGGTGAGCTGCAGTGCATAGGTGCCACCACGCTCGACGATTACCGGAAGTATATCGAGAAGGATGCGGCGCTGGAACGCCGTTTTCAACCAGTAACCGTGACCGAACCGACGGTGGAGCAGACGCTCGACATACTCCGCGGTATCAAGGACCGCTACGAAGAGCACCACAAACTCACCATTAGCGATGAAGCCTTACAGGCCGCGTCGTCTCTGGCGGCCAAATATATACCTGACCGCTTCCTGCCGGATAAGGCCATCGATTTGATGGACGAAGCGTCCTCGAGGGTGCGTATTTTGCGCGGTGGCGTGCCCATCGGTCTGGCTGAAGCCAGACGCGCTCTGGAGACGGTACGCAGGGATAAAGAAACGGCCATTTCATCTAAAGAATATGAATATGCCGCTGAACTGCGCGACCGCGAGGTTCAGCTGGTCAACAAGATAAATGCCATGGAGCAAAAGTGGCAGGCTGACCAGCAGCAGGAAAAGCCGGTGGTGACCGAAGAGGACATCGCTGAGGTGGTCAGCATGTGGACCGGTGTGCCCGTCGTTCGCTTGACCACGGATGAGTCAAGCCGGCTGCTCCAGATGGAAGATGCCCTGCACAAGCGCATCGTTGGCCAGGACGAGGCTATAACCGTCGTATCCAAGGCGGTGCGGCGCGCCAGAGCCGGATTGAAGGAGCCGCGCCATCCCATAGGCAGCTTGATATTCCTGGGTCCTACCGGCGTCGGCAAGACCGAGCTGGTAAGGGCTCTGGCTGAGTTTATGTTCGGTAGTGAGGACGCCATGGTTCGGCTCGATATGTCGGAGTTTATGGAACGGCATACTGTAGCCAGGCTGGTTGGCGCTCCGCCCGGATACGTGGGCTACGACGAAGGTGGGCAGCTGACCGAGGCGGTGCGGCGAAAGCCATACTGCGTCATACTGCTCGATGAGATTGAAAAGGCGCATCCTGATGTCTTCAACATACTGCTGCAGATTTTCGATGACGGCCACCTGACGGATGCCAAAGGCCGCCGTGTCGATTTCCGCAACAGCATTGTGGTCATGACCAGCAATGTCGGCGCCAAGCACATAAAAGGCGTTATGACCATCGGCTTCACGGCCCGGACCGGAGAGGAAAAGAACCGCCAGACCGAATACGAGAAGATGAAGGATAAGGTGCTGTCTGAACTGAAGACGACCTTTCTACCTGAGTTCCTGAACCGTATCGATGAAGTGGTTGTTTTCCATTCGCTGAGTAAGGAACAAATCCGCCAGATCGTCGACCTGATGATAAGCCAGGTGGCTAAGACGTTGCGGGAGAAGAACATAAAGCTGGAGCTTACCGACGCTGCCAGAGATTTTCTGGGCGAGAAGGGCTACGACCCGACTTTCGGCGCACGACCTTTGCGCCGCGTGATTCAGAACGAGGTCGAGGACAAGCTTTCTGAAGCTCT
>CAYPRI010000045.1:8863-14179 GCA_964413085.1 uncultured Dehalococcoidales bacterium | reverse complement strand
CACCCTTGATAATGCTGATAGCGCATGGGCATCCAAAGACTACTGGCGAACCGTATGTTTTTTCACCGGACATGGTGAACTCGCCAGCGGTGGTATCGAATGTGCCGCCGCGGATAGCTTTCATTATGGCATCCGTATCCTCAACAGTTCCTGCCTTCTGCATGGCTTGTGCCAGAATTAGCAGATGTGAGGGTAGCCAGCCTATCCAATCGGTGTATGTGTACGGACTGCCCTGCTTATCGGACAACGTCTGCATAACTTGCTGACACATGTAGATATATTCAGGATTGACCTTAGTTTCTTTGAAGTTCCAGATGCCGAAATAGCCACCTATCAAGCCCTGCACTGCGTCATAGCCGCAGGCATCCATATAGACGTTTATTTCCGCCAATCCACCTGCCTGGGCCACGGGCCAATTATATCCCATCTCCCAGCGCTGTTTGACGAATGGTAAGGTCGAGTCGATTCCCGTGTCCAGATAAACCAGACCACAGCCACTTTCAGCAAATCTGGTTATGTACGATGTGAAGTCGGTTGTACCAGACGGAAATATTTCCCACTGATAATTCAAACCTGCCGGATCGAAGGACTGCCTGTTTATCTCCTCTGTTTGCGACTGGGTGAGGCCGGAGTCAGGCTCCAGAAGGCCGAATTTTACTCCGGGAAATTTCGCGTGGGCAGCCAGCACCTGATTGACCCACTCTTCTTTGGCGGGTGTGCCGAAAACATTGTAAGGCTGTGAGACCGGGTCGTATACAATGCCCCCGCCAGTTCTGGTCACGAAAATTACCTTGGCAGAGTTGGTTATGGCGGATACGGTGTCGTAGCTCCAGCTCCAGTGGCCGGCGAGAAATCTGCAGCCGTCTCCATATACCAGTTGTTTGGCGGCAGCGGTGCCGCCCTCCGGTGAGTCCCGGTCGTCTGCCATAAATAGTTTGAAGTTATAAGTCTTGCCGTCTACCTCAAAGCCCTTCTTATTGAACAGGTCCAGCCAGGCGATATACGGTTCCACGTTAGCCCGGCCCCACGGTATATCCGGATTGCTCAAAGGTGTTGGCAGTCCTACATTGATGATAATCGGCTCAGCAGCAGGTGGAGCGGGCTTCGGAACACAGCTAGCAGCTGCTAAAACAATTAACAATAATATTGAAATTTTCCCCCACTTGTTCATAGTTTTTACACCCTATCTTGCACGTACATCGAACATCTATCTTTTACGCACAGACTATATTGTAATACCAATGGCATACCCGGCTTTGGTCGCCTCGAAGATGCGGCCCACGCTGAATGAATCACCGATATTATGTATCTCAGGGGCCACCCGCTCCTTTTGACATGCCTCGAACAAGCTGTCGTCAGGCTTCATCCCGACAGCCAGGACCACAAGGTCTGCCTCGAGCTCCATTTCTTCTTCCTTAATTTTTATTTTCTTAGCCAGCGGATTAATTACATTTTCAGGCAGCACCGGCGACCATGTATTGTACGGGTCGGGTACCGTAGGAGATATGTTTCGTCGAATCTTTATCATCTTTTTACCCACGCTCTGCAGGCTGGCACAATTCATCAAATTCACGCCTGCCCTCTCTAAATAATGAATCAGGTGACCGCGGTTTGCCGTGCAAACACCCTTCATGAAATAGGGCAACATCTCTATTATAGTAACCTGTTTTTTCATTTCATGGGCCAGCATGTAGCCTATCTCGCAACCAACGGAACCACCGCCTATGACGACTACCTTTTTGGCTTTAGTTGCCGGCGAGGGATTTCGCAGCAAATCTATCGCCTGTACTACGTGTGGCAACCCAATCCCGTCTGCATCCAGTTTGATTGGACGCGCTCCACTGCAGCAGATTACCGCGTCAAATCCCGCGGCCTTGAGTGACGCTGCCGTAGCTTCCGTAGCCAGGCGGAGCTTTAATTTACTAACTCGTGACGCTTCCTTCACCTGGTTCTCCAAATATTTCAGATAGTTGGCTACATCGTACTTAAATTTAGGTGCCGAACCTGGGATTAGTTCACCGCCGACTTTATCCAGCTTCTCAATCAATGTCACCTGATGTCCTCGCCTGGCGGCGGTGCAGGCGCAGGTTATCCCGGCCGGACCGGCGCCGACGACGGCAACCTTCCTAGCTACAGATGCTGGCGTAAGCCCAGAACACATTACATCTTCAAATCCAGTTCGAGGGTTCACGGCGCACTGCGGATGTCCGCCTTCGATAAACTCATTGAGGCAGGCCTCCTGGTCGCCGATGCAGGGGCAGATATCTTTTATCTTGCCGGCACATGCCTTATTTGGCCACTGTGGGTCGGCCAGTAAGGGACGAGCCAGCATAACCATATCACACCATCCATCACGCAGCGCCCGCTCCGCCAAGTCAGGATACCCCAGCTTCCCCACCCCTACTATCGGCACCGGTAGTCCCTTGTTGGACGTTATTTCCTGACCGATAAAATAGTCTTTTACCAGCTTAGCAATCGACAGATAGCATCCTGGCGGCATCGGTGCAGGCGGATGAGGCAACCACCAGTTATCATAGCCGCCGAGATCAACATCGAACATATCCACTCCTGCCCTCACCAGATTAGCCATATATTCCAGCGTCCCCTCCACCGTTCGTTCCCGGACAAACTTCTTCAATGCTTTGACTGTTGTTAATCGCTTTCCGTAAGTCTCATTCAAAGCCAGCGATAGGTCAATTCGATACATTATGGGATAGTCGGCTCCACATCGCTGCCGAATATGCTTAACCAGCTCTATGCCGAACGCCTGCCAGTCGGCAAAGCGCCCGAACTTCCGTCGGTTGAAGGCGGTGTTAGACATCTGCTCCAGTAAGTAGCCCTCGTGCCCGTGCAGATATACTCCGTCAATGAGGAGTGCCTTAGCATCCGCAGCCGCCTGACCCGCATTCTTTATTATCTTGAGGCACTCTCCGTCACGGAGCGGCCGGCAGGGAATAGCCGGCATATAGAAATTGGGGTTCCATGAGGCTGATACAGGCAGCCTGAACTTTTTCACCAGACACTCGGGTGAAGCCACCCGTCCCAGGCCCGGGCTTAGCTGAATGAAAAACTTGGCGCCATAGGCATGAACGCCTTCAGCCAGCGCTTTCCATCCAGGAAATACGGTGCGCGAACGGTCGATACGGGGCAGCAGAGTGAGGTCGCCTGGCTCCGATACGGCAGCCTCAACATTATAGCTAACCAATACCAAACCTGAGGTAATTAAACCGACGCCGCCCTTGGCACGCTCAATGAAGTACTGAATCATTTTATTGCTCGGTCGGCCTGTCTCATCGCATAATCCAACGTTGCCCATGGGGCCCATAACAATACGGTTCTTTATTTTGATACTGTTTACCTGGATTGGGGAAAATAATTGATTGTACGGAAAAAGATTGGCCGTCATTCGGCCGTCCGCCAGACGTCTTTCGTCAATAAACCATGCACCAAAGCTGTCAACTAAATCTTTTATGAGTTCCTGTGGTTTACTTTCCATCGACTCTACCCATCCTTCACGGATATATGGTTCAAAATATAGAAGTTTATTAATGGTATGTCAATGTGAGCAGTGGTAAAATTACCAAAAGCTACTTTATTAAGGCAATCTATTGGATAATATGAGGCTGGGCAAAACAAACATGCTCGTCTCCCGGCTGGGTTTCGGGGGCATACCCATTCAGAGGCTCAGCGAAGATGATGCCGTGGCCGTGGTTAAGAGATGCCTGGACCTGGGTATAACCTTCCTCGATACAGCCAATGCCTACACCACGAGCGAGGAACGCATCGGCAAGGCTATCGCCGGCCGACGGGACGGCCTGGTCATAGCTACCAAGTCCACATCCCGAAAACGCGAGGGTGTGGAAAAGCACCTTAATCTCAGCCTGGCCCGGCTCAATGTTAAGTATATCGACCTTTACCAGTTCCACGGCGTCAGCGACAAGGCCTCGCTGGATATGGTTCTGGCGCCCGATGGGCCAATGTCCGTGGTGGAAAAAGCCAGAGACGATGGACTGGTTAAACACATCGGCATCACTTCCCACCAGATAGACGTGGCTAAAGAAGCCGTTGCCAGTGGCCGCTTCGAGACTATCATGTTCCCATTCAACTTCGTCACCTCCGACGCCGCCGATGAACTAATACCACTGGCTAAGAAACACGACGTCGTTTTCATCGTCATGAAACCTCTCTCCGGCGGTATGATAGACAACGCCAAAATCGCCTTTAAATATCTGTTCCAGTTTCCAGACATATTGACTATTGTCGGCATCGAGAGAGTGCGCGAGATAGAAGAAATCGTCCAGATATTAAATGGACCGAAAACGATTACGGCCGCCGAAAAGAAAGAGATGCAAAAACTGAAGGATGAGCTCGGCACCAAGTTCTGCCACCGCTGCGACTACTGCCAGCCGTGCAGCCAGAGCATTGCTATATCCACAGTTATGATGTACCCCAGTCTAGCCAAACGTCTGCCGCCGGAGCACCTGTACTCTGGTTTCTGGGGGCAGGTTGTGGAGAAGGCAGCCGAATGCACCGAGTGCGGTGAGTGCGAGGAAAGGTGCCCCTATCATTTGCCCATCCGGGAACTGCTGGCTGAATACGTTAAGCGGTACCGCGAAGAGGCAGCCAGACATCAAAAGGCAAGACGCCGCAATAAAGGAGGCCTGTAATGAAGGCATCGGAAGGAAAACTGGGACGCGTATTCATAATTCGCCTTGAAGACGGCGATAAAATTCCTGCCAGCATCGAGCGTTTCGCCCAGGAAAAGAAAATTTCAGTCGGTCAGGTCATTTTGACCGGCGGCATCAGTGAAGGAGATGTGGTCTGCGGGCCTCGACGTACACACGAAATGCCGCCCGAACCCATGCTCGTCCCCATCGACGGAGTGCATGAAGTAGTCGGCGTGGGAACAATCGCTCCCGATAAAAAAGGAAAACCCAAGCTGCACATTCACGCCTCGCTGGGCCGGGCCGGTAAAACAACCACCGGCTGCCTCAGGCCAGGCGTAACGACCTGGCTGGTGGGCGAGGTAATAATCATGGAGATACTGGGGGCGGACGCCGTCCGTCTGCCCGACAAGAAAGCGGCGTTCGAGCTTCTACAGGTGGCGGGAAGTTAAGCGTAGCTCCTCGCTGTATGCGACTTACTACTGCACAAAATCGTTAAACTGAACCGAGATTCTATCCTTCGTAGACGGCCAGTTGGGCACATTTATCACCTGCGTCTTGCCGCCACCGCCTCTCGGTGTGAGCACCAATGACACTGTCCGCGAAGGAGGATCGGCCGCCGGAATATACAGGTCGGCGCCTGTTAAGAAAA
>CAYPRI010000045.1:0-8763 GCA_964413085.1 uncultured Dehalococcoidales bacterium | reverse complement strand
GTCCGCGAAGGAGGATCGGCCGCCGGAATATACAGGTCGGCGCCTGTTAAGAAAAACGGAATTATGGTATAGAAGAAAGAAACCGGTTTTGTAAGGTCGCTCTTCTCATCAGCTCCGCTATCGAAAACGAATACGGCAATTACCAGATGGTCAAGCGGACAGATTGCCGGGGTAACCACGTTAGAGCCGTCCACCATCAGAACATCGCTGTCGGCGCCCTGGTCGCCCCAGAACTCCATGTTCCTGGAAATATACATGTTAGTTTGACGGTCGCTTGTCTCCATGTGGCTGCCGAGTCCCTTGCCCGGTATCTCAGTATTCAGGCGAATTAAGTAGTCGCTCCTGATCCACGGCTCGAAATAGTAGTGGACAATCAACTCGTCACGCACCAGTGTAAATTCATAGTTTACGCCAGCCTTTGCCTCGAATGGCCCCCAGTTCCCTGTCCCACCTATGTCATAAGTTGCCAGCGGCTCAGCGCCTATTCTGGCGCTGGTTTCGCCATCGATTTCCCGGACCTGTAACCTGGCTCCCGGCTGCTGTACGCCGATGTTTTGCGGGAAAATGACGGCCCTTCCCGCAAGTTGGATGTTACCTGAAGGTTCGGCCATGATTTTGTCGGTTGCCGGTTCTTTACCTGTAAGAAACTTGTACATTTCCACAAATGCCTCAGGGCAGGTGGCACATTCTACATGCGTAACATCGGGCAGCGTAACATTCGTCGCCCCGACTACCTCGCCAGCAGCAATAAATGCAGGCGGCCTTCGTCCGGCCCAAAGAGCCAGGGTAGGCACACCGCCAGGAAGCTCGGTGCTGGTTTGCCCGTCTATATTCACGTAGTGAGCGATTTTAGCGGCACGCTCCGGTGAGCTATTCAGATACGCCTGCATGACTTTTGTGCCCAGGGAATGACCGATAGTGTCGACTTTATCGGCTCCGGTGTCCTCGAGAGCGGCAGCGATAAGCTCGTCGATGCCCGCCAGAATTTCGGGAGGCGGAAAATTGGGCGACAGGCCAGGCGAGCTATCGTACTCATAAGCATAAATGTAATGCGCGGGATAGCCATTGCTTTCAAATCGCATGGCCTGCGATTCGAATTGTGCCGCCGAGCCGGCAAAACCATGCACAAAAACGATAGGTTTGACATTCGCCGGCACTTTTATGCCGCCCGGAGCACATGCCGGCAGCAAAGTCGCCACCAGTATAAGAACCGCGAGTATGGCCCAAAATTTATGCTTCATATTTTTCCTCCTCGGATGAGTGTTTTTTAGAAAGTGTAGACGAGCGACCTGTTTATCTCAGTCAGGCTGCCGCCGAGCGCTTCCCTATCCGCATGTCTTACGTTTAGAACGCGCGGGGATATTTTATCAGTCCTAGTCTGCAGATATGTACTTTCTTTAATCAGAGGTTTTAGAATCAGCCTGTTGCCGCCGAAAAATATGTAGTCAGGCAGGTAGCTGCCGAACCTCTCCTCAATCCTGTTGCCTACCCGCCGCAGGAAATCTTTCTTCTGCTCCTCCGTCCTTCGGGCGAACCTCTTCTGGCTCCGGCCCCCCTTTTTGTGTTCTTTATGTATGTAACCCGTGCCTGTCTTGCATTCTATCAGGCTATCGCCATCGAACATGCCTAGTGCGTACCAGCCCCAGGTAACCATGACCACGCCAATAAGATATTTTCCCTCGATAGTATCGCGGAGAACGGATGCGTCCAGCACTCCCTTCTGCATCTTATTGGCAGGAATACTGAACGCCGGTAATACCATATGCTTATTAGTAGGGCTCCAAAAAATGACGGCACCGGTATTGTATTTAGCCACACTTTCCACGACTTCTTTAGTCCCTGCAGCTTTCTTTATCTCGGCAACCCATGCTTCGTACTTATCACCGACAGTAAGTTGATTCAGATAATCAGGAAAGGAGGATGGGGCTATATAAATGGTTAAGAAATCATCGGTCGAGGCATCAAGCGTTGAAAGGAAACGGCGTAAATCCGTCTTGCTGTATAACCGACCCTTCATTTTTAGTCAAACTAAGAGAACGGCGTACGTATTCGCCGGCGCAGCAGCCAGCCGGCCACCACACCAGTTAGCAGACCACCCAGGTGTCCCTGCCAGGCAACGCCCCCAAAAAAGGAAAGAATAACGAAACCACCTATTACGGCGACCCATAGGGGCATGGCCACCGGTATGGGAAAAACAAACACGCGCAGCCTGGGTGTCAGCACCGCCAGCGCACCGCCCAGCCCGAATATCGCTCCCGAAGCTCCGATTACTATGGAGTAGGGTGAGGTTAAAAAGTTAAGATAAGCAAAAAGCATAAAGAAGATGTTGCCAATGATTCCAGCTACAAAATATATGATGAGAAAATCGCGCGTCCCCACCAGCCTGATTAAGAAAGTGCCGAAGAAGTAAAGGGTTATCATATTGAACAGGATATGCCAAATACTGCCGTGCATGAAGAGGCTCGTTATTATCGTCCAGGGCTGTTTTAAAAAAGATATGGGCTGTAGGCCCAGAAGCGGTACCAGGTCGTGGCCCATTATGTCCCCTACGATAGTGGCGATATAAAACAAAAAACAGAGGATAATAATTGCCAGTACCGGTGCTATATTGTCAGTTCTGCGATAGCTCATGTTCTACGCCAGTGAGTAAAGTAGCCGCTGATTTAGCGTTTCTTTCCGTACCTTGCCCTCGGAAACGAGATAATCCAGATGAGCGATAGTCTCCCCTACAGCGAAGAACTTCTGCACGGGAGGGAAATCCGCCCATGACCTGACGTCTATATCCCAGGTTATATATGGAGCCACTTCCCAGGCCGTCTTTCCTCCTTCCGCCACAGCACTCAGTGCTTCGGCCAGCCTGTTACGATGGTGCTCCTGCAGCTCGCGGATCCGCTTTCTGTGGTCGTTCCAGACAATGCGATGGCCGGGCAAAATAAGGTCCACATCTAGCGAGTAGACTTTCTCCAGGTTTAATAGATAATGCTTTAATGAATTATCGAGTTGCTCCCAGTGGGTGATGTTTGGCGTTATGTCAAAAAGTATGTGGTCTCCGCAGATAAGCACTTTTTTACCTGCCTCGTAAAGGCACATGTGCCCCGGTGAATGGCCGGGGGTTTCCACACACCGGAACAGGTAGTGGCCGATCTCAATCTCATCCCCCTCTTCCCTGACCGTGAAGTCAATCTTACGTCTCGAGCTATATCTGTAGCCCGGGTGGCCTTCCCAGACCTTCCTCATTTCAGCTTCTGGAAAACCGTTGGCGGCATAAAAGACGAAGTGCCTCATCCAGTAGTCTTCATTGGGCTGAAAATTAATGAACGACGCTTCAGTTTTATTGAAATATACCTTGGAGCTATCGGTTGACAGCTTACCGACCAGGCCGGAATGGTCGGCGTGCAGGTGGGTAATAAAAAAGTCCGTTTTTTCGAGGTCGATATTCAGTTTTTCCAGTGCCGAGCGCATGGGAATCAGGCATTCCTCGCGGTTCATGCCGGTATCTACAATTAGAAACCGTCCGTTCCCTTTAATGATGTAAGAATTCAGCGCCTTAAGAGGGCTCCTGGGTAACGGTACTTCAACGCGGTAAAGGTCAGGTAGAAGCTCTTCAATCATTAATTTACTCCAAAAACGGCAAAATGCTTGAGGTATTGTATCACCTTTGGACGCTTTTTGTCTCAATCCGGGGGGGAGTAAATTTTAAAGTCCATCTCTTCAGACGAGGCTGAATTCTAGTACTTGGAGACCTCGAGGTCCTCCATTTTGCCGGTAACGGTGAACACGACGCGCTCGCAGATATTGGTTACCCTGTCAGCGGCGCGTTCTAGGTTGTGCGCCACCCAGATAAGACGCGTCGCCCGGTTAATCGTCTTCGGGTCTACCATCATAAATGTCAGCAATTCCCTGAACACCTGGTCGTAAAGGCCATCGATCGACGTGTCCATGGTGACCACGTGCCTTGCCAGCTCCACATCGCGCCCCATGAAGGACTTCAGGCCCTTATTAATCATGTCTACGGTTAATTCGGCCATACGTGGTATGTCGATAAGCGGTTTCAACGGCGGTTCATCGCCGATCATGACCACAATCTTTGCAATTCCCTCAGCATAATCTCCAATACGCTCCAGCTCGGTGCTGATGCTGAGCACGGCTACAATTACGCGCCGGTCGGCCACCGTCAGCTTTGGCATACCCATAAGCTCGATGCATCTGTCTTCAATGGCAAACCGCAAATCATCTATCTTGGTATCATCGGCAATTATCTGGTGAGCCGCCTTCAAGTCCCTTGCCTTCAACGCCTCGATAGACCTGTTTATTTCTTTGCCGACCATATCGCCCATAACCAGCAACTTGTCCTGAATTTCCTTTAAACCTTTCTTGAAACCTGCGCTCGTTTCCATTGTTGTTACCTCCTGGCCTTAAATTATATAACGTAAATTATTTCTTTTCTCAAATTAGCGAAATTAAATGAATCAAGAAATATATGGCAGCGCCAATAATCGCCGCTCCTGGAATGGTAAAAATCCAGGCCCAGACGATGTTTATGGTCACGCCCCAGCGCACCGCTGAAAGCCGGCTTGCCGAACCGACGCCCGATATGGCACCGGTGATAACGTGGGTGGTGCTCACAGGAACACCAAGATGGGTGGCCAGGAAAATGCTGGTGGCGCTAGCGGTCTCGGCAGAAACGCCATCTATGGGCCTTATTTTGGTAATCTTCTGTCCCATTGTCTTGACAATGCGCCAGCCGCCCGTTAATGTCCCCAACGCTATGGCCGCATGAGCACTTAGAACTACCCACAGAGGTACTGCAAAGACCTTGATTAAGCCGCCAGCGAACAGCAGGCTGGTTATAATGCCCATGGTCTTCTGCGCATCATTGCCGCCGTGGCCCAGGCTGTAAAGGGCTGCCGAAAAATACTGCGCAAATCGTGACCATTTATTCACCGCAGTCGGTGACTGTTTATGCACCGCCCATGTAAGAATCACTTTCAATATATAACCTAAAACCAGACCGATGGCAGGTGCCAAAACGATAAAAGCCAACATCTTGTACCAGCCGCCGGCTATAATCACACCAAAGCCGTTCTTGGCTATGGCGGCTCCGGCGTATCCGCCTATGAGTGCATGAGAAGAACTGGTAGGTAACCCCAACCACCAGGTAAATATATTCCAGCCAATGGCACCACAAACGCCGGCTAGAATTACGGTTGGGGTTACCGTATTGACATCTATCATACCCTTGCCGATGGTGGTGGCCACAGCCGTCCCAAATATGAGAAAGGCCACGAAGTTAAAAAAGGCGGCCCAGATGACGGCCTGTCTCGGTGATAATACCCTGGTAGAGGTAATGGTGGAAATGGAGTTAGCGGCATCGTGCATGCCATTGGTAAAGTCGAAACCCAGAGCTACGAGGATAACAAAGATTATGAAAACTAAATTTAAGTCCATCGCATTCCGCCGGATTGAGTTTGAGGCAAATCTAACATGGGGTCTCAGGCATATTTAAGAGCTATGCCCTCCAGGACATTGGCCACATCCTCACATTTATCGATGGCAGATTCGATGTCCTCGTAAATCTCACGCCACTTTATCAGATAGGCAAAATCCGGTGAGTCTATAAAAAGCTCGGCTAATGCCGAGCGGTAAACGCTGTCCCCTACATTCTCCAGTCGATTAATCTCCATGGAGCGTTTTAGGAGCTGGTCCTTGTCGATGCGGTCGTGGATTTCTGCCACTCCCTTCTCCACCTCACGAGCAGCCTCGACCACGACATCGGCGAGTTCTTTTACTTTATCTGTAGGGCGCTCCACTTTGTATAGCAGCATAGCATCCGCGGCGGAATGAATCAGGTCGGTGACATCGTCCAGAGTATTGGCTAGAAGGGCGATATCCTCACGGTCTAGCGGTGTCACAAAAGTGCGGTAAAGTTGAGCCATAATTTGGTGGTTAATAGCGTCCCCGTCATGCTCCAGGCTGGTTATCATCTCCACCCTTTCCTTTACATTTTCCCAGGTATTCACCATATCTTGGAGCTGCTGCGCTATTTTTACGGCGTTCTGAGCGGCTTGCTCAAAGAGGACGAAGAACTTCTCTTCCCTGGGAAATAAGGAAAATCTAGGCAATTTTTGGCCTCCCAGAGCGGTTTGAAAAAGAGATGAGAGTAATTGAAGCTAACGGCGGAAAAATTTGGCCTGCAGCCGTTCGGTGATTAAGGAATACCAGCATAAAATTCTGCCAGTGTCATTGTAGATTAGCCGTAGATTACAGTCAAGCTGGTGCGCAGGATCGTAATATGGGTTCTACGTGCCCTATATCTGCAATGTAGTAGCCTTGTTTACCGTCTGGTGATACCAGAAAATTAATTTGCAGTTGGCTTCTATAGCATCCTGGGTCATGGTGGCTGGCATATTAGCGCCCAAAGGTTCTGTCAGACCATCGTCGTAAATAGCCTGAGGAATGGCATCTCTGATTTTTCTTATGGCAGCCAGGTAGTTGGCGGGGCTGGACTTGGCCATTTCAGTTCCCAAGAAAGAGTAGTCAAAATTATCCTGATTAATCTGCACCACCGGTTCAGCTAATGTTTTGCCGTAGAGCCGCAAGAAGCTCTCAACATAATATGCGACACTTCTGGATTTTTCCTGTACTTTTTTGGTAACAGGAAGGCCCGTTAAAAGAGTAACGGGGACATTTAACTTTCTCTTGGTGGTGGTCACCTCCGTTTCCTTGTGCTTCTGATTCTTGATGCTCACAATTAAAAATAGCTCACCGGCTTCCATCCGCTTCGATTGTCCTGCCCTGTCATTGAATACTACCGCCTGCGGCTCCAGTTTTAAACTGTACGTCCTGAACAGTTGAGGCGGCTTACGCAAATCAAAATCCGGAGCTACGAAAACCGTCAGGCCCATTTGTCTCAGGCTTTCAGCCGCAAATTGCGCTGCCTGCATACTTGAGTAGTTGGCTATGATTTTGGGTATCTTGCCGGTCAGCCGGAGACGAGTCTCGTAGGGGCTTTTGCCGATAACAGGCGCTATTTTTTGTACGAACTCTTCATCAAGCTTCGCCAGAGGAGCTGAAGCCAGGTGCACAATTTCATTTCCAGCAACCATTCGTGCTATCCACCTTGTCAGTCTATCCCGACAATATCATGCTGCCATCCGATTGAAAGGGACTACATCCACGGCGGTTGTTTGACATTCGTGTTTTCGAAGTAGTCGTTGTCCAGTGGCCTCTGGGCAACACCGGAATCCACAGCAGCTTGGGCTACAGCATGAGTCACAGCCAGGTGCACTTTGGTGTCTAATGGGTTCGGAACTAGCTCACCCTCCCCCGTAGTCTCAGCAATGGCCAGAGCGCCTGCTCTATACATTTCGTAGGTAAACTTGCTGGCCATGGCATCAAGCGTTCCCCGCCAGAGACCGGGATAGCCCAGCAAATTATTGACCGTCCTGCCGTCCACTGCCAGAGCCGCCCCCGCCTTCTTGGCAACGTCGGGTGCGATCTCTGGGAAGGGATTGGATAGCGCCAGAATAATCTGGCCTTTTCTAACCATGCTCGGCTCTATCAGGCCGGGTACGCCGCTGGTGCCGATCACAATATCAGCCTTCTCCATAATCTCAGCCAGATTACTGCCGATGCCTCCGCTGTCAACATGCCGTTTAATGCTGGCTTGGGTTCTTGCCGTGCCTAAAACCGGCCTGCCCGTATATTTCAACACGAATCTAGCTATGGACAGCCCGGCAGCGCCGAGTCCGATAACGCCCACTTTGGCGTCCTCCAGCGACATTTTGCCTATTTTGCATGCGTTGAGCACAGCCGCCAGCGTCACTACTGCGGTGCCCTGCTGGTCATCGTGCATAACAGGGACATCCAGTTCATTTTCAAGTTTCTCCAGGATAGGGAAGCATCTGGGCGAGGCTATGTCCTCGAGGTGAATTGCTCCAAACGTTGGCGAAATATATTTTATCGCCTCTACAATCTCATCGATATCGGTTGTGTTTAACAAAATAGGAATACCGCTGATGCCAACCAGCTCCTGAAGCAAGGCCGCTTTCCCTTCCATAACCGGCATGCCGGCCACAGGCCCTATATTGCCGAGCCCAAGGATGGCAGTCCCATCGGTAACTATGGCTATGGTAGACTGAATGTTTGTATAAGTGTATTTGAGACCGGGCCTGTCAGCAATTAGCCGGCAGACCTCAGCCACACCAGGTGTGTAGACCTTGCGCAGGATGTCGATGGAGTTAATGGGGTGGATGCTTACAGTCTTAATTTTACCGTCCTTGTGCAAGTCCAGTACGTCGTCCCGTACTTCCAGCACAGTGACCTCACGGATCCTGGACACCTCATCAATTATGGTCGCTAACTCCTCTTCGCTCCTCAGCATCACTTCAACGTCCCTGATGGTATAGTTATGCCCCAGGTGGACCGTGGTCAGATTCCCGATGTCCACCCCTACTTTGCCTATAGTGGTGGCCAGCTTACCTAAGGTGCCGGGAACATTAAGGTTTTTACATCGCAGAGTTCTGCTAAACTGGTATCTGCCGTTTTCCATTTTTCACCTCCGTATTGCAGGACTATAGTACTGGCGAAGTTTAGCTTGCCAGGTATGTCGGCTGTCGGCTTCTTTCCAAGATTTCAATTCTACCACTAAATAGCTCATTTGGCTAAGGATTTTAACCCAAAATTGGCCCAAAGTTCGGTTTTTTTACAGACTTTTCGAACGTAACCTCATGTGACATTTACCCGTGGAAGTAGTAATATTAT
>CAYPRI010000044.1:0-14478 GCA_964413085.1 uncultured Dehalococcoidales bacterium | reverse complement strand
GCAGATTGATGGTCTCCGATATGGTATTGCTGCATGAGCTGCCCGACTCGATAAAGAAGTCCGTGGCCGCCTATATCGGCTGCGTCGCCGGCGCTGCTAAGAAGGATGAATATATAAAGTTCGTTAAAGCTGCCGGATTCAAGGACGTGTCGGTGGTGGATGAGACATCTTTCCCTAACTCCATCGGCGTCAAAGACCCCGTAGTTGAATCACTGGTCAACGACTTTGGAATTTCAAAGGCGGACTTGAAGCAGCTCGGCAGTTCAATTAAAAGCATTAAGGTGAGCGCCGTAAAGCCCAAGAAATAAAAATATAAAAAGTAATGAGACCCTGGAGTAAATCACCCTTAATCCCCCTTTTCAAAGGGGAGAGAGGCTTCTCCCTTTCGTAAAAGGGAGATTGAGAGGGATTTTCTCATCTGAGTATCGAGGAGCGTTTGCTACAGCCTACCTATCTTATTGTCCTCAAGACTATATAGAAAAACTGTATAATATATCTGGAATTATCACATGACCAGCATAGCTCACCGAACCGGAACCGCCAATCTGCCGCTGCATTACGGCAAGGCGCCGCGCTGGCTATTCGAACGAATGACCAGGCTGGCCCGCGAAATAACAATCGCCGTCACCACCGAGTTCGGCCCGGAGGAGATGCTCCGTCGACTGTCCGACCCCTTCTGGTTCCAGGCCTTCGGCTGCGTCCTGGGCTATGACTGGCACTCCAGCGGCGTTACCACCACCGTCTGCGGCGCCCTGAAAGAAGGCGTCAAGGGACTGGAAACCAACCTGGGAATATTCATCGCCGGCGGCAAAGGCAAGACATCCAGAAAAACGCCATCGGAAATTGAAAGCGTCGGCCACCTGCTTAAAGCCGACGCGTCATCGCTGGTCTATGCCAGTCGTATGTCGGCCAAGGTAGATAACTCCGCACTTCAGGACGGCTATCAGCTGTACCACCACGTCTTTATTTTCACCAGAAACGGCTCGTGGTCGGTCGTCCAGCAGGGCATGAACGAAGGCAACCGCTATGCCCGGCGCTACCACTGGCTCGGCGAAAGCGTCACCGACTTCGTCTGCGAGCCTCATTCGGCCATCTGCACGGAAACCCAAGGACAAGTTCTCAATCTGGTGGCCGCAGAAAGCCAGGCCGCTCGAAATACCATCCCCAAGATCGCCATCGAACAAAAACCGGAAAAAATCGTCGACGACTTGAAGAAACTCAAGACACTTGACCTGCCGTCGCGCCACCACTTGAGCCTCGACGATATACATCCTAACCGGCTGTACAGGACGCTGCTCATCACCTATGAGCACCGGCCCGACAACTTCGAAACTCTGCTCGGGCTGGAAGGTGTCGGTGCCAAGACGCTCCGCGCCCTGAGCCTGATATCGGAGCTTATCTACGATGTACCCGTTAGCCTGCGCGACCCCGCACGCTACAGCTTCGCCCACGGCGGCAAGGACGGCATCCCCTATCCTGTGGACAGAGAGAGCTACGATAAAAGCATCGAGATTCTGCACCGGGCGCTGGAAAGGGCTAAGCTCGGCAACAGCGAAAAGATATCAGCCTTTAAAAGATTGAGAGCCTGGCAGTAGTTTGGCCAGTGGATATCCACCGGAGGTAGCAAATGATAAAAGATATAAAAGGTAAAAGCCCTAAAATAGCTGACACCGCGTTTGTCAGCGAGGCTGCCTACGTGGTCGGCGACGTTGAAATCGGCGAGCACTCCAGCGTCTGGCCTGGAGCTGTTATCAGGGCTGACTTCGGTAAAATAACCATCGGCCATAACACCAGCATTGAAGATAATTCGGTCATTCACTCCGCGGGCGACCTTGCCATCGGCAACAACAACGTCATCGGTCACGGGGCGGTTGTCCACTGCCGCCGCGTTGGCAGCAATGTACTTATAGGTAATAACGCCACCATACTCGACGGCGCTGAAATAGCCGACTATTGCATCATCGGTGCCGGCTGTCTTATACCGCCCGATACCAAGATACCGGAGCGGTCGGTGGTCATCGGCGTACCGGGTCACGTGAAAAGACAGATAACCAGAGAACAGCAGGAAGAACTAAGCCTGGGCGCCGCCAGCTACACAGACCTGGCACAGAGCTACAAGAAAAAAGGGCTGTAACCAGCCTGCGTAATCCATCCAGGCTGCTTATTTTGTGGCGCTTGCCGTTTTATACCGGGGCGGCGTGCACATCAGGATGGCCACCAGTCCGATAACTCCCAATATAAGTGATACCAGCAGGATTGTAAGATAGCTGCCCTGCAGGTCAAATAAAAATCCCGCTATCGGAGCAATTATCGCAGAAAAAGTGAGTTCAATCGGTGAGTCTATGGCTCTGATTTCGGCAAAAGCATTTGCCCCCCAGTAGTTCCCGATCATGGTCGGAATGCAGATATAGGTCAGGCCGAAGCCAAAACCCGCCAGCAAGGGATACAGATAAGCCATCCACATGGCCTCAGGCGACACAAACCAGAACAATACACCGCCTACCAGCATGCAGAGAATGCCGCCGGCGAATAGATAACGAGGTTCTATTATGTCCCCCAGAGCAGCTATGGTAAAGCGCCCTGCGATGCTCAGCCCCAGAGCCAGGCTGTAGAAAAAGGCCGCCATTGCCGGGTCGAAACCGCGGTCCAGCAGATGCAGTGGAGCCTGAGTTATTATTACCCCCCACACCAGCCCACTGAATACCACCCCGATAACTAGCAGCCACAAAGAACGCGTCCTGACAGCTTCGCGCACCGTCCATTCGACCTCGGTACGGTGGGTCCTGGATTTTTGCCTGCCAACGCTTAAAATAGCCTCCTCTTCGCACGGAACCAGCCCATCGGTATACTGCCCCACTTCGGATGGATGGTTGCGTACCCCCAACAGTGCGGTTATGATAGCGGCCACCGAGGCCAGTGCAATAATGTACCAGCCTATCCGCCAGTCTCCATTGGCGTTTTCAATAACGTTGCTTATGAGCTGCGGCGCCAGAAAACCGCCGATGCCTCCGCCCCCCAGCACCAGCCCCATAGCCATGGCGCGCCGTTTATTAAACCAGGAAATGATTATCATCTGGCACGGAATCATGGAGGCAAGAGCCACACCCAGGCCGATGAATAGCGATAGAATAATAAACGTGGAATAAATATGACCCAGAAAGCCCATCAAGGTGCTTGAAATCACCACAATGATACCGCCGGTCACCAGCGTTGTTCTTGGGCCGAACCTGCGTATCATCCAGGCATTTAAGGGAGCGCTCAGGCCGAAGAGGAGTATGAACGTCATGGCGCCTACCATGATTTCGCCGCGCGACCACCCCATATCATCGATCATAAAGGGATATATGACAGCGGGGCTGTAGTAAGCGAAACCGATGGGTATGGTATAGACGATCCACAGGAAAAACAGCAGCCACCAGCCATAAAAACCTTCAGTCTTAGTTTCAGTCGCCAATCTATTGCTGCCTTTCCCACTCAAAAGGGACTTATAAAAAGGCGAGGTATGGCCTCGCCTTATCACATTGATACTTTCAGGCTCAGTTATCAAACGGGGCTATATCGAATATCTTGCAGGAATGTCGGCCAGGCGGCCCGAAGAGCTGAGCTTTTCCCTCAGCGTTTTCAGGTTTACCACGTCTTCCTTGTTGTACTCTAGAAGGGTGGCCAGTGCTCTCTCATTGCCTCCCTTCAGATAGCTCCACCACAATCGCACCGCTTCGTAGCCGCTGACACCGACGAGCCGTCGCGGAATTCCCAGCTGTCGTTCCACCGCTTTGAAACCGCCGTATAGATTACAGCTCCAGCAGTCATACATCAGGTCACGATGGTCGTATTGCGTGGCCAGGTCGATGCCCAGAGAATTCGATATAAACCTGAGATCGAACCTGGCGCCGTTATAGGTATAGATATTTTTAACGTTTCTTAATGCCGTAATCAGGTTGCCTCTGGTTACGTCTTTACCGACTAATTGAATGAGCTCGTCCGTGCCGCCATCGCAGCGAAGGATACCGATTACGGTTATATAGTCGAAAAATGCTGATAAGCCTGTGGTCTCTATATCCAGGTAGGCATCAGCCGGTCGTCTCATGGCTTTTGCTGCCGCCTTCCTCTTAAATCTAACATAGCATACACCAAATGACACACGATTTACCAACTTTTTATATTTATCCTTTGATTTTTGATTTTTTACTTGCGTTCCCCTCTCCCCTGACGGGAGAGGGCCAGGGTGATCCTTTGAGAAGCTGAGGGTGAGCGGGATAAGTTTTCCGCTCATGGTGAGCCCTGTCGAACCATAGCGGAAAGACAATAAAGATCTCGGAAACGGGCCACCTACCCTTCGACAAGCTCAGGGTGAGCGGCTTCTTTTCATTCCCTCTCCTTTGACGGAGAAGACTTAGACCAGCGGGGAGTTTAAGAGGGGCGCAGCCCCTTAGAAAAACCCTCTTCCCTCTCCCTTGAGGGAGAGGGTCAGGGTGAGGGTGAAACCAAAAACATGGTAGAATCTATAAATTCATGCAAAATAAAACAACCGCACCACCGGGAGGAGCCGCTCCTAACCGCCCGGCTGCCCTGCTCGTTACCACCGTAGGCTCCTTCCTGACTCCGTTTCTGGGCTCAAGCGTCGCCATTGCCCTGCCCACTATTGGCAAGCAGCTATCAATGAGTGCCATTATGCTGGGCTGGGTTTCAACTGCATATCTGCTGGCAGCGGCCATGTTCCTGGTGCCGCTGGGCAGAATTGCTGATATCTACGGCAGAAAAAAGATATTTACTATTGGTGTATTCACGTACGCCGTCGCCTCCACCCTTTCAGCTCTTTCGACCTCGGCGGCCATGCTGATCACAGTGCAGGTCTTACAGGGCATCGGCGGAGCGATGATATTCGGCACCGCCGTAGCCATAGTGACTTCCGTATTTCCCGCTGACCAGAGAGGCCGGGCACTGGGAATAAACGTGGCTGCTGTCTATATGGGCCTATCCCTAGGGCCGTTTGTGGGCGGGCTGCTGACACAGTACTTCGGCTGGAGAAGCGTCTACTGGGTAAATGTACCCCTGTGCTTACTCATAATCGCCCTGCTTTTCTGGAAGCTGAAGGGTGAGTGGGCCGAAGCCAGAGGGGAAAAATTCGATACTCCGGGCGCCGTAATCTACAGCATGACCATTATCGCTATCATGTACGGATTCACGCAGCTGCCCGATGTTATCGGCTGGATTTTGATTCTGGCCGGTGCCGGGGGGCTAATCGGCTTTGTCATCTGGGAGACGAGGATTAAAAGCCCGGTTCTGGACATCGGCCTCTTCCGCAACAACACCGTTTTTGCTCTATCAAATGTGGCCGCCCTGATAAACTACAGCGCCACATATGCCGTCAGCTTTCTATTGAGCCTTTACCTCCAGTATATAAAAGGGTTCGACCCTGAACTAGCCGGCCTGGTACTGATAGCCTCCCCCGTCATGCAGGCCATTTTTTCTCCAGCCGCCGGACGGTTGTCCGATAGAATCGAACCGCGAATTGTCTCCTCGGCGGGCATGGGACTTACCGTCGTCGGCCTTGTCTTTTTTATCTTCCTGAGCAACACAACCAACCTGTGGTACATCATAGCCGGTCTGCTGATTATAGGCCTGGGCTTTGCCTTCTTCTCCTCACCCAATACCAATGCGGTTATGAGTTCGGTAGACAGGAAGTGTTACGGCGTGGCCTCGGCTACCTTAGCCACCATGAGGCAGATCGGAATGACCTTCAGTATGGGTATGGTCATGTTGATTTTCGGCATTTTCATCGGCCACGTCCAGATCACGCCCGAATATTACGCAGGCTTTCTGACAAGCGTAAACACTATCTTCATTATCTTTGCCGTTTTGTGCCTGGCTGGTGTCTTCGCCTCGCTGGCACGAGGCAGGGTAAGATAAAGCTTTTTATCTGTTTCCGGCAAAGGAACACGTCGCTAATTGACAAGTACTCGATGCTCACTTAGAATGGACTTTGCACCCGACCAGGAGTAGCTATGACCTATAAAAGAATACTGGTTCCTTTAGATGGCTCGGAAATAGCTGAAAAAGCGCTGCCTTTCGTTAAAAGCGTAGCTCAGCTTAAAAACAGCAACGTAATACTGTTTGCCGTTAGTTTGACCGTTTTCGCCGACAGGCGCGACCGTCTTTTCACGTCCTATCTGGAAGTTACTGCTAAAGAACTCAACGAAGAAGGAATCAAGGCTACCACGGCTTCGAGCTACGGCGATGTGGCCAGGGAAATAGTCAAATACGCCAATGATAATAAAATAGACTTGATTGTCATGGCCACGCACGGTTATTCCAGGGCCAAGCAGTGGATGTTCGGCAGCATAACTCAAAAAGTCCTTTACGGCACCAGTATTCCAGTCCTGCTAATAAAATCTAAATCCGCTGACGCTTCCGTGGAATTCAACCGGATACTGCTGCCACTGGACGGCTCGCCTTTTTCCGAATCCGCTTTGCCGTATGCCGTGGAGTTAGCTAAGAACACGAAGAAAGAGGTTTTACTTCTACACATTTGCGAGCCACCTATCGTTCCATCGTACGGTTCGCGCCCCATCAGCCCCACCTGGAAGAAATACCGCGACGATATGTGGTCCGAAACTGAGGGACTATCAACAAATTACCTGAAGAATACCATGGCTTTACTGAAGAAAAAGAAGGTAAAGGTAAAATCCAGGGTCATCAAAGCTCAGACCTCCGAGGTTACCAAGACCATCATGCAAGTAGCCAGGGAAGAGAATATCGACCTGATAATTATGGCCGCCCGCGGACGGAGCGGCGTCAGCAGCTGGGTTTATGGCAGCACAGCCAACAAAATTGTCGACGAATTTTCAAAACCCATACTGCTGATACGTCCGGCCACGTCAATACCTCCAGCTCCCCAGAACCTGCTCGACGATATCTGGCAGGGCTACATAGCCCGCAAGACGTAAACTATTAGTCAAGTAGTAATATATTGTGCTGTAAATAACCAATATGACGGAATGTTCAGCCAATTTTATATTTAATAGATCGGTATTATTGAATGCGCACTATATATCCTTCTCGAAAGAAACCTCTACTTTAGCTTCTACTGTATCAACGTAATTCATTGTATATTGATCAGGCATTTCTATCGAAGTTATGCTGAACCTCATAACATGGTTGTTGAAGAATGCCCTGAGAATAGTACGTGTCAATTGTGGTTCATTACTTTTATGAGCCACGATTATTTCTCTATTGTCAACGAAATTAATCTGGAGTGCCAATGCACTTCTGAGATAATATTCTAATGGTTGTTTTTCGAGAAATAATTGTTGTCCTATTTTTAAGGCATGATTCTTTGGTAATTGCACTCGGATTGAAAGATAATTTTTAGGAGTAAATTTCTTTTGTAATTCAGCCTTTAGCCGGTTAGCGGCAATTTCAGCATCTGCTGCATTCTTAGCAGCAGTTTCTTCCGGACTGATCAATCTACATTTTATTCTACACTGTAATTTAGCGATATCAACTTCTACTATTTCTGTTTCGTATTTTAGTCCATTACGTAAATGGGCAGAAATAATGCCTGAATACTCATGTGATACAAATCCTAGTCTGCCCATACCACCAATAGTTCCACTACGAAAAATATGTATTTGATATGAATCATCTTTAGAAACCCAAAGATTTACGTAATCACCTGTTCGACATTTTGCTAATTCTTGACCTACGATTCTTTCGACACAAAATATATACGTGTCTGTTTTTACAGTTTTCTCTAAATGATTGCCAATTTGAGGACTAATATTTTGATCGTCCTCATATCTTATAATTTTTAGCCAACAGCCGGTATATTCCCCGACTTTTATATCGGCAATTTTTACATCCTGCTTAATTCCTCTTTTGATGATATCTGCAAACTCAGCAGAGGCATACTTGGGAATATAACCCAATTGTTCACCATTAAGACGGCATACCTTAATAGCATTTTTATCTTGCGGATGCGGTTCATGGATTAAATTAATTGGTTCTCCAATCTGACAGCGTCTTATGATATCCTGCCTGCTGGTACCATCATCATTTATATGTGATTCACCCTTGACTTCAATGACAAATGTTTTGGCGGGTACAAGATATGGAATTGAATTCTCAGTTTTCCCTCTCCATCCAAGTTCTACATGGCAGCCAGGACACGTACTAGTATTATACGGTATTGCCAGTTTGCATGAGGGGCATACATACCATTTATTAATTAATTCAAAATTAAATTCCTTCATCTAATCCACTTGCGAAAATTATATCACTTGTTATGTTAAAAATTCCTTTAATCTCCAGGTAGATTTAATAATTAGATACTAATGATAAAAAATATTAATAGAGATGCGTATGTGATTTAACAGTCCTGACGATTGTTACTTTGACTAGCCCAATATCATATCTTCTAGCTAGCTTGAATCTATTTGCACGTGGTGTTCAAGATATAATTATATCGTGAGCCCCACGCTTGCCCCGCAGTTATTTCTTAATTCCCGCAGCTATCTCCACCCATTCCTTGTACTTCTGGACCTCAGCCATGCGCTCGACGTAAATGGTCATACGCTGGGCTTGAAGCGAGCCTTCGGCATGTAAAGCCAGTACCTCCGTCTCAAAGGTGGCCAGCCGCCTGCGGATTAGCTGAAGCATCCTGAGCCGGGCCTCCGTAGATATGCCCTTCTTGCCACCAAGATATTTCTCTATATATCCCTTGGTCTCCGGATTCTGAAAGTCCTTGTAGGTGGGTACGGTTATGAGCAAACCGCCGGCGATATCCTCGATGGCCTTGATGCAGCTGTGTATATTTTCGGCGAAGTGATATTTGGCGATGTTCGAAATCACCGGATTGGGTATGGGAATGCCTTCATGGGTAACGTAGTCCATGCATGAGGCACGGGCCAGTGATTTCAACGTATCGACATAGATTATCAGGTTGGTTATTTTCTCCCGGATATGAGGTATTCTGTCTATGCCGTTGTACTCGGCAATGGCCTGGGCGGCGCCGAGCATGGCTTCGGAAACAGGTATCCTGTAGCTGGCTGCCGTGTGACGGTGCAGATAGGCGAAGTGATATACCAGCGCCATGGCGTGCTGCCACTCACCGCAAAGAAATACTCTGTCCCAGGGTACAAACACATCGTCAAAAATAATCAGCGAATCGGTATGATTTCTGATGGGAAACTCCGTCGGGAACTCAAGCGCGCCCAGCCTCCAGGTGATGGGGTGGCATATCTGCTTTATACCCTTGGTATTTACCGGTATGGCGAAGGCAACCGCATAGTCCTTGTCCGCTTCCGTCATGTTCCGGCAGGGTATGACGAAAAGCTCCTTAGTATAAGCGGAAGCCGTGATGTGCGCCTTGGCACCCCTGACCGTAATCCCCTTGTTATCCTTATCGACGACCCTGACGTAAAAGTCGGGATGGCTCTGCTTGGGCGAAGATGGCCGCTCCATCCTGTCGCCTTTAACGTCGGTCACTGCGGAGGCGGCGCTCAGGTCATTTTTCTGCAGGTGGTAGCGATAGTTCTCGGCCCGCTCCATATATTCGGGCTTGCCCATCATCTTGGCGGTTATGCTCACCGCGTTCAAGGTATCGGCGCCAATATCGTGGATGAAGGGAATCACGCTGCCGCCCAGCCGCGTAGCGGTCACCATCAATTCATGCCTTTTGAGCAGGTCTTCACCATTCTGAGGCGTATAGTAATAGCGGCTTATGGGCTCACCCGTCTTGGGATGCTTGACCACCGCTAAATCCTCGTACTCCTTAGTCTCGGCCATCTGATAGTCTAGGGCGGCCGTCTCCACACATACCTTCAACGCCGGATGGGCGGTGACGTCCTCCACTTTTTCCCCTTCGTAATAAACTACCCTGCCGTCTTTCAAGCTCTTTTTGTATTCCTCAGGTGTAATCAGCCCCATGTTAATCTCCTTTCTAACTAATAACTATTTTCCATACTAATTAAAAAGTTTATCGATAGTCAATTGCTGCAGAAAAATGCGTTTAGTCGGTGTAGAAACCGGTGGCCAGAAGGCCCGGCCCGGTATGTACTCCCATTACCGGTGCGAACTCGGTTATCGACATTTCAACACAGTTGAATCTCAACTCGATTTCGGCGGCGAGTTTTTTGGCTTCATCGAGTTCATCGGCGTGTTGCACCATGACATGTACCGGAGCCTTCCCGGTCCTTTCAGCCATTATCTGAAGCATGCGTTCCACTGCTTTTTTCCTGGTCCTGGGACGCGCCACCGGCATGGTCTCGCCGACAGCCGGATTATGCTCCAATACAGGCTTCATATCAAGCAGTGCACCTGCCCAGGCGGCAGCCCTAGCGATGCGTCCCAGCCGGGCCAGATAATAGAGCGTGTCCAGAACAGCCAGGAAGTTCACCTTGCCCATCATTCCTCTGGCAGCTTGGAGGGCTTCAGTCAGTCCGCCACCTTCACTGGCAACGCGCGCCGCCTCACGGACAATAAATCCAAGTGCCGCAGCCACCGAGCGGCTGTCCAGTACCTCAATGGTCGTTTTCGGCATTTCTTCCCTAGCAATTTCCCTGGCCTCTATGGCCGCCTCATGCACCTTGCTCTGTAAACTGGTCAGCGTGATGCAAAGTATGCTCTCCGCTTTCCGGCTTAATTCCCGGTAAGCGTTCAAGAAGTCGCCAACCGATGCCGTGGACGTGGTCGGTAGGTTCTCCTTTTTTCGCATGATTTTATAGACTTCGTTTGGAGTGATATCGACGCCGTCACGATAGCTCTTGCCTTCATAAACTATAAATATGGGCACTACATGTATATCGTATTTTTCGACCGTTTCTGCCGTGAGGGAGCAGACACTATCAGTGACAACGGCAACTTTTTTCATGGCAGTAAGCTGTACGACTACTTTGCCATACGAGGTAGTAGTCTGTCAACATGTGTAGATAAGAGAGGAAGGCCTGCTCTAATTTAAACAGGATTTAGAAATTAGAATTTTGGAATTGATAAATCGTTTTATTGATTCTGGTACAGCCCGACAAGCTGACCCTGACCAATTATGTGTCCTTCGATTGCCTGCAGTAACTGCGCTTTAGACGCGCCCGGAGCCAAATTCAGTGACGTGTCGAGTGCATACAAAGTGAAGCGATAGTGGTGAGCGGGGCCCTTCGGTGGACAGGGGCCAAAATAGCCGGTCGGATAACCAATGCCACCGGAACCTATCTTGCCCTGTAAAGCCCCGTTGGCCAGCTGCTCGTCCTTAGGCACGGCTTCCGGCAGGCCGTTGCTGTCAGCGGGCAGATTGTAGATAACCCAGTGCGTGTAAACCGCATCCGGGTCGTCCATTATAAGCGCAAACGAGGCCGTGCCGTCGGGGGCACCCGACCAACTGAGCTCCGGCGATATGTTTTGTCCCTGACACGTATATTTAACGGGTATATCCGCTCCGCCTGCAAACGCAGTACTTGTTATAGACAGTGTTGCCCTACCGCTGTCAGGTGGGGCGGTTTCCGCAGGAGCTGTTTGTTTGGCACAGCCAATTCCAGCCAGGCAGACAATTAGCAATATACCGATAAACAACAATCCGACTTTTCGCATACCAACCACCTCCGTAGCCAATCGTATTTGTTTATTGATTTCCTGTCAAGGTTATCTTGACAATAAATTCTGCATTAATGCCACTCTTGTAGACTATATTCCCTCTCCCTTGACGGCAGAGGGTCAGGGCGAGGGTGAAACAATATTTTGACCCCATCGCAGCCTGTCGGCTAAAATATATTCGGGGAGTTTATGGCAAAACATACCAAGCCCGAACATCATTCCCATGAAAAAATGCTGGCCAGGGTAAGCCTGGTCCGGACTTCGGACCGGCTTAAGGGCGTGCCCCGGGCTATAGAGCTGCTGGAGTCTAACCCGGTGAAGGGCAAGGCCATCGTGCTCAAGCCGAACTTCAATACGGCAGACCCTGCGCCCGGCTCCACCCACAACGATACACTACGTGCTCTCGTCACAACCTTAAAGGAGATGGGAGCTAAAAGTATAACACTGGCCGAACGCTGCGGGCCGTTCGAACCCACCGAGCAGGTCATCAAACAGAAAGGCGTATTTGAACTTGCCAAGCAGCTGGGCTTCGACATCGCTGACCTCGAGAAGCTGGATGCCAGCGACTGGGTACATGTCCGTCCCAAGGACAGCCACTGGAAAGACGGCTTCCTTTTTCCACGAATTTATGCCGAGGCCGAAGCCATCGTTCAGACGTGTTGCCTGAAATCTCACGGCTTTGGCGGCCACTTCACCCTCTCTATGAAATGTTCAGTAGGTATGGTGGCGGGCAAGGGTTACCCGTATATGCAGGAACTGCACACCTCGCCTCACATGCGACAGATGATAGCCGAGATCAATACCGCCTATTCTCCCGACCTAGTTGTGCTTGACGGCGTGGACGCGTTCACCAAAGGCGGCCCGGCTCAGGGCACCCGGGTAAAGGCCAACGTGATACTGGCCGGCAGCGACCGCGTAGCAATAGACGCCGTTGGCGTTGCCATACTGCGGTTGTTCGGCACCACATCTGAAGTAAGCCAGGGACACATCTTCGAACAGGAACAGATTGCCCGCGCCGTCGAGCTGGGCCTGGGCGTAAGCTCCCCGGAGGAAATACAGCTTGTCACCGGCGACCGGGAGAGCGAAGCTTTCGCCAGGCAGGTCAGCGATATACTTCTAAAACAGCATTGACAGAGAAAGTTTTGTTATAATAATGCACAAGGAGCCATGACAATGATAAACAGAATCGCTTTTTCCAGACCGAACTCGTTACCGCTGGCATTAAAATACAAAGATATACGGAGCTATTTACTCACGGCCGCCTTCATCATGCTGGCAGTATTTGTGCCCTGGGTCTTTCATCAGTTCCATCTGGCCGGACCCACCTTCCTGCCCATGCATATCTTCGTACTGATCGCCGGCCTGCTCTTCGGCTGGCGCGCCGGACTGCTTGTGGGACTATTAACGCCGCTAACCAGCTATTTTATTTCGGGACTTCCGGCTGTAAATATCCTGCCGCAAGTCGTAATTGAAGTCTCAGCCTACGGCTTTATCGCCGGTATACTGCGTGAGAAATACAACCTGCGGCCAGTGTGGTCGCTGCTCGGAGCCATGATAGGCGGCCGGCTGGCCTTAATGGCAGCCATATCCATAATCTATCTACTCGTGGGGAACAGCTACAGCCCTGTTGGTGCTGAAACAGGTCCGCTGGCGTCCTTCTGGGCAACGGTCAAACAAGGCTGGCCCGGCATCGTCATGCAGTTGACTCTAATCCCAGCTATTATCTGGCTCGCTGGCAAATTTAGGGTCGGGGACGTAAAGAGTAATCAGTAGTAGTGTATCAACTCTTATTTGACGAATTCGTAAGCGGCACCGATACCCTCCGTGTCTACAAAGGCAATAACCTCGTCTTCACCTCCGATAAGGACAGATTGTTGCCGCTGATCGAATATCTGGACAATTTCGCCCCACGTTACCGCAATGTAGTTATCTTCGATAAAATTCTGGGGCGTGCCGCAGCCCTCCTTTGTGTCAAGGCAAACTGCCGGGGAGTCTACAGCCCGCTGGGCAGCCAGCTCGCCGTCGAGGTACTGGACAAACTCGGCATCAAATATTATTTTATGCAGACCGTTCCCTGCATCCAGAAGCCAAACGGGACAGAGATGTGCCCCATGGAAGCGCTGTCAATCGCCAAGGAACCTGAAGAGTTCTACCAGACAATCAAACGCAAACTGTTCGAAAATTCTGTTTAAGATACGCAGAGAGGTGCTCAGAAAATGAATAGATCATCTCCGGAGGTAGTGTACAAGGAATTATTAAAGGGTAAGCCCGTTACTCTGGTTATGGAACACGAGTTGCGGGGTATTACCCCCGAGATGTTGGACTGGTGGTGGGACAATATGGACAATAACACTTACAGGCTGCGGCACCCCCAGGACCATATTGCGCTGGAATGGCAAATACCACCCAGCCAGGTGGGTCATGTCGGCGCTATTCATATGGCTTGCGAAAAAATAAGCGATATACCAGCCAGTGTTATACGTATTCGTTGGGAAGACCGTCGGGCAGCACCTATATCAACTATTTACAGCCACGTCAACGTAGGCAGTGCTCTCGCTCCCGGAGCCAAAGATATACCTATTGGCAGTGCCGCACACGAATACGAGGCTACATCTTATGGAACTCGGATGCGCTCCACATTCCTTCTGCCCGCGTTTGCACCACAAAGGTTTCTTGAGGCCCTACGCAAGCATAATATATCTGAAATGGGCCAGTTCCCCGAATTTCTACCGCACCTGTACAAACAAAAGACTACTTCGGAGACCAGCTAACTCGGGCTGCAGGCGCTATCTTTTACGGGATAAACCTAAGCGGATGCTCGGAAAGATAGACCGCTGTACCACCCTTGATAATGCTGATAGCGCATGGGCATCCAAAGACTACTGGCGAACCGTA
>CAYPRI010000043.1:0-14617 GCA_964413085.1 uncultured Dehalococcoidales bacterium | reverse complement strand
GGAAGTTCGCCGTTATTGCTTACCACAGCGCTAATAATAATGTTTTCTCCTTGCTTGGCCCGTTCGGGTGCTATCGTTAGATTGCTAATGGTAAAATTCGCCGGGACCAGCGGTATCACAACGAAAACACCGCTCAAGCCGTCCACCTCGGCGTAATATTCACCCCCATCCTTATTTAGAGTGAACGTGACAGCCTGACTTGCGCCCGGCGATAGCATCAGGTCAATTATGTTCTCGACCATGCCGTTTATCCGTAATACTACGCTGTAGGTACCGGCCTCAGAGCCATTGTTGGATACTATGGCGCTGATGGTTATCGGATTACCATATTTTACCTGGTTTGGCGTAATGGTGAGATTGCTAACTGAAAATATGGGTCTTCTGGCATATTGTGGATACGGAGCTTCCATTGGGCCTGCCATTGGGAATTGGCCGGGTGCTTGATAAGCTCCGGGCCCCTGAAACTGCTCCTGCATTGGGAACGCCCCCGGCGCTTGTGGCGGCATTGCGGTGCCAACGGGAGCATTGAAAGCTCCAGGACCTGACATAGCATTAGGCATGGGCATAGGTCCCTGAGGGCCTTCCATTCCCTCCGCACCTGGCATACCTCTTCTGGCTGGCATACCCTTCATACCTGCAGGAGCTCTCTTTTTTCGCGACGGCATAGCTACCAGCAAGACTATCATTATGAGCAATACGCCTACTGTGCCGCCAATAGCCCACCATACCCAGGTTGGGAAAATAGAAAAGAAAGAGGTTCCTTGACCCAAGATTCCCGTGACATTATCGGTAAAGTTATCTGATTCTTGAGCTGGATTTAAGTTATAAGCCGGCTTTCCCAGCTCCAACGAAGCAGCTGAGCTAGTTGGTACGTTTGCCATCAAAGAAATGGCTAATAAAACGATTATGGGCAGCACGCGGAGTATTATTCTCATGCTTGCCTCCTGTATCTATACATCGTTCAGATGCTAATACTGTACGATAAAATGAAGTATAAATCAATATCTGGGCAAATGGGATAAGTTCTGAAACAGGCAATCAGCGACATTGTGGCTGATATCTAAGGCTATCGGTCATGCTTTAGCCACAACATACTGCCGTCGGTTATGAACTCAATAGTCCCTTCTGTCGAGGTACAATATACTTTGTCCTTGCCTATTCGACTGGATAATCTATCGATGATCTCAGCGTCGGGCAGTCCGAATCTATTATCGGCGCCAACGGAAATTACCGCTATTTCCGGATTTACCGCAGCTAAAAATTGCTCGGATGTAGACGTCGAGCTTCCGTGATGAGCAACTTTTAAAACGGTGCTACGTAGATTAGCGCGCTGGCTTATCGTATACCATTCAGCTTCCTTTCTGATATCTGAAGTGAATAAGAAGCTTATCCTGTTCCAGCTAAGACGTAATAATAAGCCATTATTGTCAATATCATCTGAGGTTCCTTGTAGTAAAGGTGACGGTGGAAGCAGTACCTCCATATTTACTCCGTCTCCGAGTTCTATTTGTTGACCGACGTGGGCAATTTTAGTCCTGATTCCTTTAATTTCGAACATACTACACAATTGCTGATAGGTAGTTGATTCGTACGCAGTGCCTGGCTCGTATGCCTGAAGTACTCTATAATTGCGAAGCACCTCGATAAGGCCCGCCGCGTGGTCGGCCTGCGGTTCAGTTAAAATTAATAGATCAATTTTCCGGTCCCAGAACGGCAACTTCTTGCTCAATTCCAGATTTATGGCTCTCGGGCTTGGTCCACCGTCAATCAGTATTTTCTGATGAGACGGTGTTTGAACGAGGATGGCGTCTCCCTGACCGACGTCAAGCACGCTGACGTGAAGCTTGTCATCTGGCAGGTTAAGGATCGCTACCCAGATAGTAATACTGATAGCCAGGAGCGGGAATATGACCCATCTCTTCGGAACTTTGGAAATGAAATCTGAAGCAATATGTAGGTATGGATTTATTGTTGAGGCTGCTCTGTGTAAAAGATCGATTAGTTGGCGCCGGTAATATAATCCCGCGACTACTGCAGCCAGTAAGGCATAGTACACCCATAACTGCCATATTTCGATACCTTCCAGCCTTATTGATGACAGGGGCAGGGCATCGAAAATACGAACGATAAGAATAAAGTAGCTGATGCAAAGCCAGGAAATCCAACCAAGAATCCATGCCAGAGCAGGTACGAAAAGTCCGATACTGGCGACCAGTGCAGTGGTCACTATGATTGCTGGCAGGGCCAGTACGGAGAAGAAGGTAGCGGGCAGGCCGACAAGAGATACGAGGTGAAAATAATAGGCGATGACCGGCCAGGTGGCCAGCATAGCTGCTAAAGTAATAGCCAGGCTATCGATGGTAAACCTGCCCAGTGACTCCGCCGCCGACTTTTTGCCTGCGGTATTTGGTAATCCCTTCCGGCCCCATGTCTGGAGGTATGGCGATATTAAAATAAGTCCGGTCATTGCCAGGAAGCTTAGTTGGAAGCTCGCATCCCATAAAACCAGAGGTTGAATCCCCACCATTACGGCTGCGGCGAAAGTTAAGGCCGTTAATGCGCTCCTTTGCCGGCCAAGAAATTCGGCTATAAGGAAAATACTGCCCATAATGGCACCTCGGACCACCGGAGGATTCATGCCGGTAAGCAGCGCATATAACCAGATAATAACGAGGGCAAGCCAGATGTAAATAGAGTACCGCTTGCCGAACAGCCATATTCCCGCAGCCAGGAGCATGCCTATTACAATTGTGATGTTGATACCAGATATAGCCAGTACGTGTGTAGTTCCCGTCCTGGCGAAGGCTTGATTTAGTGAATAGGGTATGTTGCCTCTGAGACCAAGAAGAATGCCCTGGGCCAGAGAGGCTTGCGGTTCAGGCAAGGCCAGCGATAGACTCTGAGAGAGGCGGTTTCTTAAATCGTAGATAACCGTCAAAACCTTGGACCCTTTCCCTGTATCGACTATTTCAATACCCGGATAATTTACGATGGAATAAATCCCCCGCCTTGCCAGATAGTCTTTAAAACTGAAATCTTCGTATTCTGGAGGTGTTTCTAGTTTCCCGGTGACCCTTAATATGTCGCCATAGTGATATTCCTGATATCTAAGCACGTTGATAGCCGCCTTGCCGTTAACTTCCAGGTGGTCTCCATTACTTTTTAAATTAGAGGCTGAGAACTGGAATGAGGAGGTCGTGTTTCCCGGTTCCGGTTCGGTGGATACCATACCTTCGATGGTTATATCACCTTGGCCATTGTAGAACTGAAGGCTGTGCTCATCTACATCGGGAAGGCTGGTTTGAAATCGCACTGATCCGCCGAACAAGGCTATCAGACAGAATCCCGCAACAAGCAGTTGACTTTTCCATTTTAGAAAAGGAACCATACAAAACGGAATAAGGCCGATAAAGATGATGCCCCAGGCTAAAGCCAATTTAGAGCCCAGGTATATACCTATTATCCAGCTGAGGCTCAAATAAAGCAGTGTCATGCTTTTTTAGTCCTGTACCGTTATGAAATCTCTCATACTATCCAGTGTAGATTCGCCAATACCCTCGACATTTAGTAAATCCTCGACTCTGTGGAAAGGCCCGTTTTGACCACGATAGTCGACGATAGCTTCAGCCCGGCCGGGCCCTATACCTGGTAAAGCATCCAGAAGCCATGTATCAGCTCGGTTTAAATCTATTTTTTGCGGTTGGGACATTTCACCCACTTCGGGAATATATACTTCGATTTTATCTGTATCTGCATCAGGCATAAGGCCGGCAGTTTGAACAAGTGAATCTAAAGTATCGCCTTCCCTCAAAGAATATAAACCGGGATTGGCCACGGCGCCGCCGATATAAATGTCTCCGTCGTATCGGAGTTGTGGGGAATGGGTCAACGATATTTCTAGGGGGCGATGCCGGCTCTGGTTAACGGCCAGAATTATTCCGCCAGCCAGGATGCTGACAAATAAAAAAGCGACAATAATTAACCAGTATTTTTCTACGTAATTCAACATAACAAACTCCTGCTTCTATCTTAATAGGGGTAATAATGATAGAATTTGGTGAATATAATGAACTCAAAGACGATAACTGTCAATCGCAAAGCTTATCACGATTATATAATTCTGGAAAACTTGGAGGCCGGCATTGTTCTCAGCGGCAGTGAGATAAAATCAATCCGTGCCGGAAGAGTGAATATTCGTGATGCCTATGCCAGGCCGGAAAACGGAGAATTGTGGCTGGTTAATGCTCATATTGCTGCCTACGAAGCTGCCAGCCGATTCGGCCATGAGCCAAACCGGCCGCGAAAGCTGCTGCTGCATCGGCGACAGATCGATGAGTTGACGGCGATGGTAAGCCAAAAAGGTTTGACGCTGGTGCCGCTGAAGTTATATATTAAGAAAGGTACTGCGAAATTAGAACTTGGAGTGGGTCGGGGTAAAAAACTTCACGATAAGCGTGAAACCATAGCTCGCCGGGATACCGAGAGGGAAATAGAGCGAGCTATGAAGAGGAGGGGCTAACGGCACGTTAAAAATTCAATAATGGGGGCGTGAGGCTTCGACAGCTGAAGGCCTACAGGATAGCAGGTCGAGGTGCCATCCACCTCGTTAAACAGGTGGCAAAAGACAACTGCCGAAGCAGTTCCAATTGCAGCCTAACTAAGGTTGCACATCCAACCCGGCCTCACCCCGATGGGTTGGGCTTGGGTGACGAAATGTCGGGGTGCTCCGGTTTCAATGTCGATAGAGACCGGCCAAGAACAATCGACTGGCCTGGTTATTATCGGTCAGCAGAGACTAGCCAGGCGAGATTAAAGAGCTGACTAAACCTGTAGTAGATTCTGGCAACCTTCTTCTGGACGGGGAGTTCAACCCTCCCCCGCCTCCACCAGAAAAAATGCGGGCTCTGATTTAAATCAGAGCCCGTTTATATTTTGATGCTATTCCGGTGTCAGTCTACAATTATTTTACCTGCAGGTCCCTTGATTATTTCTCCGACTAGTGCAGTCTCGGAAATGCCGGCTTTTTTAAATTTGCCTATCAATGAATCGGCCTTTTCGGGTGCCACAGAAATCAGCAGGCCACCCGAGGTCTGCGGGTCGAATAGTATGTATCGCATGTAATCAGGCACTTGTTTGGAAAATTCCACCTTTTTCCCGTAGAACTCTCTGTTTCTGTTTAAGCCGCCTGGATAAACTTTTTTCTGAGAGAGCTCTTTGACTTTCGGGAGAATAGGTATTGATTTTGAAGTTATTCTTATGGAGACACGGCTGTTTTCTGCAAGCTGGCTGGCGTGGCCGAGAAAACCGAAGCCAGTTATATCGGTGCAGGCATTGGCACCGACCTCCTGCATTAGTTCCGACGCTGTTCTGTTCAAAGTCGCCATGTACTTTGTCACCCTGGCTGCCAGTTCTTTATCAGCTTCACCTGCTTTTAAGGCCGTGCTGATTATTCCTGTTCCCAGCGGCTTGGTGAGCACCAGTTTGTCGCCCACTTTAGCGCCGGAATTGGTTACCATTCTCTTGGGGTGAACAATACCGGTAACTGAAAGCCCGTATTTTAACTCGACATCGTCTATGCTGTGACCGCCGACCAAAGTAACACCAGCTTCCATCATCTTGTCGATCCCCCCTTTAAGAACATCTTTTAGTATAGAGATATCCATCTTCTTGGTGGGGAAACAAACGATGTTCATTGCGGTCAGTGGTTTGCCACCCATGGCGTAGACGTCGCTTAGCGCATTGGCTACGGCGATCTGCCCGAAATCATAAGGATTATTGACAATCGGCGTAAAAAAATCGACAGTCTGGATTATAGCCAGGTCGTCGCTCAACTTATAAACGCCGGCGTCGTCGAGGCTTTCCATGCCGCGAATCACATTTTTGTCGGGTATCAGCGGTAAGCCACATAGAGCTTTATCCAGGTCACCCGGACCCAGCTTTGAGGCTCAGCCGGCTCCGCTGACGCTCTCGGTCAGGCGAGGCTGAATCCTTTTATCCATTTCGCGTATTGTAACATTGGCAATAAACTATAAGCAAAGCTGGAAGGCCGTTTTGAAACTACACTCGAGTATAGTAGAATATTCAGACATTATGGAGAGCGAACTGCGACGTCTTCCCAGTGTGGATAAGATAATCTCAGATGAGCGAATGAAAGAGCTATGTGCCAGTTATCCGCATGAGTTGATAGTGGATGTGGTTCGCCGTAACCTTGAAGAAGCCCGCCTCTCCATTACTCACGGCGGCCTGTCTCCTTCGTTGGACAAGATAATAGATTCTGTCCGGTCCGATTTACAGTCGCTATTCCAATTGAACCTTCGGCGAGTCATCAATGCCAGCGGAGTGATATTACATACCAACCTGGGCCGTTCTCCGCTCAGCAAGGAAGCTATGGCTGCCATGCTGGATGTTGCCGCCGGGTACTGCAATCTTGAGTTTGACCTCGACACGGGCACAAGGGGTTCCAGGGATGTTCATATTGAAAGACTGTTGTGCCAGTTGACGGGTGCTGAATCAGCGCTTGTAGTAAACAACAATGCTTCAGCAGTCCTGCTGGCTTTCACGGTCATGGCTAAGAAAAAGGAGGTTATAGTCTCCAGGGGCCAGGCCGTTGAGATAGGTGGTGGTTTTCGGATTCCGGATGTGATGCGGCAAAGCGGCGCAAAGCTAGTTGAAGTAGGTACAACTAATTGCACGTATATCCACGATTATGAGCAGGCTATAAGTCCGCGCACCGCGGCTTTACTACGTGTCCACGCCAGCAATTTCAGGGTCGAAGGTTTCGCGACCTCGGTGGGTATCGATGAAATGGTACAGCTTGGTAAAAAACATAACCTGTCAGTGCTGGATGATGTAGGCAGCGGTTGTTTGCTGGACACGACTACTTTTGGATTAGCCGCCGAGCCCATGGTACAGCGTAGTGTCGCTCTGGGCATTGAGCTGATATGTTTTTCCGGCGATAAGTTAGTAGGTGGACCGCAGGCGGGGATTATCGTTGGGAAGAAAGCTTTTATAGATAGATTAAGGAGGCATGCTCTGGCTAGAGTGGTACGCATCGATAAGATAAGGCTGGCGGGCCTGGCAGCAACGTTGATTCATTATCTCAAGGGCGAGGCTCTTGAAAAAATTCCTATATGGCGCATGATTTCGATGCCTCTAAGTGAAGTGGAGAAGCGGGCCAGACTCTGGGCAGAGGAGTTCGGCTCCGAGGCGGAAGTAGTCGAAGGTGAGACTATGGTTGGCGGTGGTAGCCTGCCGGGCAGTACGCTTGCGACAAAACTGGTGGCCATCGGTGGCACGCGGATCAGCAGAAATTCGATGCTTTCTCTGGCGAGAAGACTGAGAAGTAGTGATCCTCCGGTGATAGGACGAATCACTAATGACGTCCTGTTGCTGGACCCGCGGACAGTCCTCGAAGAGGAAGACGGCATCGTTTTACGGGCAGTTAAAAAGGCGACTTCAAAATTGAATTGATAGTTGGAGCCATGCAAACCGGTCGGATGCCGCTAATAATTCCTGCTTATATTGTGAGCTAGATTCCATGGAAGAATAAATATGTTTGTAGTAGGTACTGCCGGACATGTTGACCATGGCAAATCGGTCTTGATAAAGACATTAACCGGTATCGATCCGGACCGATTGCGTGAAGAAAAAGAGCGAGGCATGACTATTGACCTCGGTTTTGCCTGGTTGAAATTGCCCAGCGGGCTGGAAGTCGGGATTGTCGATGTACCGGGCCATGAGCGTTTTGTCAGGAACATGCTGGCCGGTGTCGGTGGAATAGATTTAGCTCTGCTTATTGTAGCTGCTGATGAAGGAGTGATGCCACAAACCAGAGAGCATCTGGCTATACTCGATTTACTTGACATAACAAAAGCGATTGTAGTTATCACCAAAAAAGACCTGGTGGATGATGAACTGTTGAGTCTGGTGAAGCTGGAAGTGGAGGAGCTAATAAAGTTGACGAGTTTGGACGGTTCTCCCATAGTTGCAGTGTCGGCGGTTAGCGGAGAGGGAATTGACGATTTGGTTTCCACCATAGACAGGATTCTGGCTTCTGCCGAGCCAAGGAGAGATGTCGGTAGGCCCAGGTTGATGATAGACCGCGCTTTCACAATTGCCGGCTCTGGCACCGTGGTCACGGGAACATTAGTCGATGGTTCACTGGAGTCCGGCCAGGAGGTGGAAATACTACCACCCGGGCTGAAGACCAGGCTGAGAGGATTGCAGACGCATAAGACTCATATAGATGCAGCTAAACCCGGCAGTCGTGTTGCAGCAAACCTGAGTGGAGCGGCCACTTCCCAGTTGGAACGCGGCCAGGTGCTGACAAAACCGGGATGGTTGTTACCGACAACAAAGTTGGACGTGAGGTTGCGATTGCTGCCGACCGTTAAAAATCCTCTACGTCATGGAACCGCAGTTGGATTTTTCACGGGTGCTGCCGAAGTCGACGCAAGAGTACACCTGCTGGAAAAAGAGAAATTGGACCAGGGAGATATTTCATGGGCGCAGTTTACATTGCAGACACCGATTGCCGCGGTCAAGGGCGACCATTTCATCATCCGGTCACCCATGGACACATTGGGAGGCGGTGTGATTGTCGATTCGCACGCACCCCGACATCGGCGATTCCGCACAGACATAATTAAAAGTTTGAAAGTCAGGGCGGACGGCGCCAAGGACGAAATAATTTTGGTTACTCTACAGGTTAGTCAACCTCTGGGCTTGAATGAGCTGGCAGTGCAGTGTAATTTGAGTTCTGGCGAAACGAATTCAATCGTCAATAGGCTTGTTCAAGAAGGAAAGGTGATTGCGGTGGAGCAGGGCAAGCAAAGACTCCTATTTACCGGTTCGTATTGGCAACAGTTGTCTCAGAAAGCTATGACTGTAGTGAAGAATTACCATCAAAGATTTCCTACCCGTCCCGGGATGCCAAAGGGTGAGCTTTACAGTAAGCTTAAGCTATCGTCGGCGTCTTCCGTACTGGACAAGCTTTTCGAGGCCGGTGTACTGATTGAAGCTGGTTCTGTGGTGCGTTTACCTTCTTACAGTATTAAGCTGTCACCGGAACAGAACAAGAAAATAAATGATTTTCTAAAAGCCCTGGAAGCGAGTCCGTATTCTCCGCCGGGGGATATCAATCTCGAGCCTGACTTGCTGAATCTACTTATTGAGCAGCAAAAGGTGGTAAAGGCCAGCGATGGAGTAATTTTCTCTTCCATCGCTTACGAGCAAATGGTGAACAAAGTAGTTGACTATACTAGAGCCCGCGGAAAAGTAACGCTGGCCGAAGTTCGCGATATGTTTGGCACCAGCAGGAAGTATGCCCAGGCACTATTAGAATATATGGACGAGAAGAAAATCACCCGGCGCGTTGGTGACGAACGCATCTTGAGATAATTAGTACTGATTGACAAATTGCCCGTTTTCCTCGAAGAAGTACCAGGTACCATTGTAGTTCGAATTTATGGGACAAGTTTTGGTTACGCTCCACATCCTGTTGCCCATATACTCTGCCGTAAAACTCGGCGTACCGTCCTCATACTGAGGACAACTGGCGGCGGTTCAGCCCGTTCGTCTTGTCTGTAAACGACATTGTGGGCTCATCTTGTGAGCAGCGTCTATGACTTCACTCATTGTATAGCTAGGCAAATCTGATTCAGGCTCTGTATTTTGCTGGTTCGGTGTGCCATTAGTGGATGGGGGTGTTGAAGGCGGTGACTGCCCGCCAAAGCTGAATCCGCCAAGCGAGCTTGATGAGCTCACCTGGGTGCTCGAGCCAACGTAATAAATAATTCCCACCATAAAGGCGATAACAGCTACGACGATCATATAGCGTCCAATCTGTGCCATCGGCCGCTGGGTTGTTTGTTCTACTTTATGTGTTTGCCTATGGTGGGCAGGCACAGCTTTATGCGATGCCGGCTGTGTCTGACTAGGCAGGCTTGACAGCTTCCCACCGCAATTGATACAGAAGCCAGTTGAGTCAGCAACTGCGATCCCGCAGTGCCGGCACCTGTATTCGAAGCGTTGGCCACAGGTACCGCAGAAAGATTGGCCTAAGGCAATTTGAGCGCCACACTTAGGGCAGGGAAACGATTGCTGCAATTTACACTCACTTTACTTAAATGTTACTTCGTAATCCAACAAATGTGCAAATTAGTTGACATAATTGTATGAAATAACTTAAATAAATAAGGGAATCGGGAATCGGTTGACTGGGGCGGTGGTACTTATGTCTGCGTATTTAGTCATACTATAGTGTCTGATAAAAACAGTACCAATTCATCATGTTTTATGACTGCGCATATATGAAAATTAAGTTAAGCTTACAAAGCCAGTGTACAGCATAAAGCAAATAGGGAGGATGACATGCGTAAAACCAGGAAATTAATGACCATCGTCAAGGCCGACAAGAGGCTGCAGGGCATGCTGAGTGGTATCATCATTGATGTCACTGGTCTTGTAGTTATTCTGGTTACAGCCTGTGTCTGGTATTTGCCATAGACTATCTAATCATAGTTCTCAAAGACCAGATGAACAAAGAACTTGTGATGTCATTGTGTGTTTTTATCTGAGCCTGATATTTATCGTGGTATAGTTCTGACAGAGCAGCCGCGTTCCATCCTCTTCCCAATCATAGACCTCATTCAATTACCTCCTGAATCTACCGGAATATAAATATCTTTTAAGAACCTGATTGTCGCAGTAGCCCGATATTTAAATTAGGTATCGATCAGCGCTCTTTTCTGGCGAGTGGTCAGTAGTGTGGCGGGAGCGTATGGGGGTCGAACCCACCGAAGACACTTAAAATGCCTCCCGACGGATTTGAAGTCCGCGAAGCCCACCGGGACTTAAACGCTCCCAAAACTCTCCATTTGTTTTGGAGATTGCAGTCCAGATATCATAATACCAGATTCAAATAACGTAATGAAATGGCGCATCCAGCCGGCAAAAATCTCAAACACATATTTGCTATAATTTAACGCAATCTGGATTAGATCAATTTTCTGTATATACGTTCATGAGCAAGGTGAACTTAAATACCTCGAAATCCAACCAGTTCCGGAAAGCCGGTCAAGTGCGAGCAATGAGGAAAGCCTTTAACCTTGTCCGGAAGAGACAAAAGGCCAACGTGCGCCGAATCTCTGACCTTGAAGGCCGTAAGAAGAGATTAAGACGGGCTAGAAAATATGCCGTTGGCAATGAGGACTTGCTGTCGCAAGCCGTTCGCAATTTGCGGCAAAACGGAATAAAAGTGTATCTGCCACGCAGCCTTGAGGAAGCTATATCGATGGCAGTCAGTGAGATCGGTGATGATAAGCTGGTAGTAAAATCAAAGTCCAATCTTACAAAAGAGATAGGTCTGACCTCTGCCCTGGAAGAAATCGGCATTAATGTCGTAGAGACTGATATCGGGGATAGGATACTTCAGCTCTGCGGGGACTTACCTTCACATCCTACCGGACCAGCAAGCCATCTAACCAAACATGATATCTCAGAGATACTGTCACTCCATTTCAAGCGACGAGTGGAACCGAGCCCGGAAATGATAGTTGAGTTGCTCAGGGGCGATATATCAGATTATATAAATGCTTCCAAAATCGGCATCACTGGAGCTAATGCTATCGCTGCTGAAGAAGGTGCTGTGCTCCTGGTGCACAACGAAGGAAATATTATAGAAGTGGCGACACGGCCAGAAAAGCATATTATTCTAGCCGGAATAGATAAGATATATCGTAATATTGAAGAAGCTATTAATATGTTAAAACTGCAGACGTATTACGCCACGGGCTCCCTGGCGTCCTCGTTCATAAATATCGTCAGTGGACCCAGCCAAACCGCTGATATCGAAAAGCAGCTTATCAGGGGTGTGCATGGGCCTAAAGAATTATATTTGATTCTTGTCGATAACCACAGGAGAGATATAGCCAGAAGCGAATACAGGGATTTGCTTTACTGCATCGGTTGCGGTCAATGCCTGCTGGTCTGCCCGGCCTATGCCATTTACGGCAGGGAGTTCAGCGCAGATGGACATTTAGGCGGGAGGGGGTTGGTATACTGCGCTTTAAATGACAAATATTCGGTTGAAGGGTCTAAAGGATTGTACCGGTGTCTCAGCTGCAGAAAGTGCCAGAAAAATTGTCCGGTGGGCATAGATATTCCCTCCATGATAGTAAAGTTGCGTCTAGAAAAACATGAAAGAGCACTGAATCCGCGTCTGCAGACAACCTACGATTTTTTGGCGGCTCACATAGAGTGGATTGGTACCGGTCTGTGGATAGAGGCGCTGGGATTAGCGCAAAAACTACTGCCGAAAACAGATAAATGATTAACTCTTTACTTGGGTCTGCCATGCTGTTAATATAATGGGTCGGGTGAAAACAGTAAATCGATAGACAGTTCCTATCTCAAGGTTTAATATTTCAGTATCAGTAATGAGGCTTAAGGAGGAATAAATGGGCGATTTCACAGGTAAGGTAATAATAGTTACGGGTGCGAGCTCTGGTATAGGCAGGGCGGCAGCAATCATGTTTGCCAAACGTGGTGGTAAGGTGGTTGCGGCCGCACGGCGCGTCAATAAATTGGAAGAAACTGTGCAGATGATAAAGGATGCCGGCGGTGAGGGTATGTATGTGCAGACTGATGTCAAAATAGCCGCGCAGGTTGAGAATATGGTAAAGAAAACCGTGGAGAAATATGGCAGACTTGATATTGCTTTTAACAATGCCGGTAAGGGCGGCATTTTTCAAAGTCTGGTCGATGAGACAGAAGAGCAATTTTACGACCAGATGGATACCAATCTTAAGGGCGTCTGGCTGTGCATGAGGTATGAGATTCCTGAGATAATGAAACAGGGGGGTGGCGCGATTATCAACAATTCATCGATAACCGGTCTCAGGGCCCTGCGCAAGCTCAGTGCCTACAGTGCCAGCAAATTTGGCGTAGTCGGCCTGACCAATGCGGTAGCCAAGGAATTCGCTCCTCATAATATTCGTATCGTGGCTATATGCCCGGCTTGGGTGCGGACCGAGATGACTCCGGAATTTACGGTTGACCCGGAGCGAAAAGCCAAGACCGAAAAAACCATCCCGCTGCGCAGAATAGCCGAGCCCGAAGAGATAGCTGAACTTGCCTGCTTTCTGGCATCGGACAAAGCATCTTTCATCGCGGGTGGTGCCATAGCCATTTCGGGTGCGCTTGATATCTAACTGCGGAACAAAGACGGTTATTCTGACAAGTTGCCGGACGCTTAGCTCTGGGTCCCTTACGGTTTAGCAACTAAGTCATTGGTATGCAATGATTGTCGGCAAATTTATGTTATTGTTTATTCCTTAGCTGCAGGCAGTTCCACTATGAAGGTGGCCCCTTTGCCCGGCTCGCTTTCAACGTAAATCCGACCACCGTGATCTGTTATTATGCGGTGGCAGATACTCAAGCCAAGACCGACACCCTGCCCCACTTCTTTTGTGGTGAAAAAAGGATTAAATATCTGTCTGATGTTTTCTGGTAGGATGCCAGGACCGTCGTCAGTGAAGGAAGCTTTCACAACATCTCCATCCTTTGCCGTAGCAATAATAAGTGTGCCCTTTTTATGTGCCTCCCACATGAAATATTCGGCATTGGTGATGATGTCCATAAAAACCTGGCGTAGCCGGGTCGGTCCAGCAATTACCTGAGGCAGATCGGGCTCGAAATTGGTTTTCACGCTGGTTTTATTCTTTTTTTGTTCGTATTTCCGCAGCTTCAGTGTGTCTCGGATGAATTCATTGATATCACACGGTTGTTTTTGAAATGGCCGCTTAAGTGCAAAGGTCATAAAGTTCTTTATTGTTTCCGCAGCGCGCTGGGCTTCCTCATGTATTCCCGTCAAATCTTTTCTGACATCTTCAGACAGGTCTTTTCTATCCAGCAGTAATTGGGCATAGCCAATTACACCGGTTAATGGATTGTTAAGCTCATGGGCGAAGCCGCCAGCCATGTTACCAAGCGCAGCTAGCCTGTCAGCAATGGTTAAACTATCTAACATTTTCTTTTGCTGGGTGACATCGCGATCGACACCTCGGTAGCCTCGTAACTTACCATTGACATCAAAGACGGGTACGCCGCTGGTTTCCAATATAACCAGATGGCCGTCTTTATGCAGGTTTGTGTTTTCTATTCTTTCAAAAGGCTTTCCGTCTGCAATTATTGTGTTAAGCTTCTCGGCAACTCGATGGGCTTCATCAGTCGACATGAAATCGAAGGGCGTCTTACCCATGACTTCTTCCGGACTGTATCCCAACAATTCCATTACTTTTGGACTCGAATACGTATAAATATTGTTATTATCAATTTCCCAAATCCAGTCACTGGTACTTTCGACTAACGAGCGAAATTTCTCTTCGCGATCCTTTATCATTTCTTCAGCCTGTTTTCGGCCAGTGATATCCAAAATTCCGGCCAGTGCTCCATTATAGTTACCATCATTATCAAGTATGGGCGACGTTTCGAGAAGGGCATAAAGCCGTGTCCCGTCTTTACGAATAAACTCAAATTCATGCTGTTCTTTTATACCCTGCTGACGACGCTCCAAATCGATTTTGGCAATCTCAACTCCGCGTTCATCCATAAAAGA
>CAYPRI010000042.1:0-14947 GCA_964413085.1 uncultured Dehalococcoidales bacterium | reverse complement strand
CAAATACCCCAGGCGCATTTACCGGTGTGACACTGCTGGCAGCAGGTGCACCCCAGTGCCATCAGAGCCGCGGTGCCGATGTAAATAGCATCTGCTCCCAGCGCTATAGCTTTAGCTACATCGCCGCTGTTTCTAATACCGCCGGAGATTACCACCGAGGCTTGGTTTCGTATTCCTTCCTGCCGGAGTCGTGTGTCCAGCGAGGCGAGCGCCATTTCGATAGGAATGCCGACATTATCACGATTGACTTTTGGCGCAGCACCTGTAGAACCCCGCAGCCCATCGAGGACGATGATGTCGGCTCCGGCCCTGACCATGCCGCTGGCGATAGCCGCCGAGTTGTGTACTGCTGCTATTTTCACCGAGATGGGCTTGGTATAGTTGGTAGCTTCCTTAAGTGCATATACCAGCTGGGCCAGGTCCTCTATGGAGTAAATGTCATGTTGAGGGAACGGAGACAATGCATCTGTCCCCTTGGGAATCATTCGAGTCATGGCCACGTCGGCGCTTACCTTCTCTCCGGGAAGATGTCCTCCCATGCCGGGCTTGGCTCCCTGGCCGATCTTAATTTCAACTACTGCGGCGGCATCCAGATATTCTGGATGTACGCCAAACCGTCCGGAAGCCACTTGGACGATGGTATTTTTACCGTATTTATAGAGTTTGGGATGTAAGCCGCCCTCCCCCGTATTCCATAAAGTGCCGGCCTCGGTAGCCGCTCGCGCCAGGGACTCCTGAACGTTAATGCTTACCGCACCGTAGGACATGGCCGCGAACATCACGGGTATATCTATCCTAACCTGTGGAGCCAGCTTGGCCTTCAGCTGCATCTTCTTCATATCTATGTCAACTGCGTCTGGTTTACGGCCCAGATAAGTAGTTAATTCCATGGGCTCACGGAGCGGGTCTATGGATGGATTCGTCACTTGGCTGGCGTTCAAAACCAGATGGTCCCAGTAAATGCGCTGGCTCTTGTCGTTGCCCATGCCGGTAAGCAGTATACCGCCGGTCTCGGCCTGTTTGATAATGTCTTCAATTACTTCGGGCCGCCAGTTGTAGTTTTCCCTGTATTCCAGCGGGTTTCTTCGAATGCTGATGGCACCCGTGGGACAAAAAACGGCACAGCGATGGCAGCCGACGCAGTTTGATTCTACGCTTCTAACCTCGTCGTCTTCGGCGTCGTAATTGTGTACCTCGAAACTGCACTGATTGACACAGACCTGGCATTGAATACACCGTGTCTGGTCTCTTTCCACTAAAAATTTTGGCGGTAAATAAGTCTTCATATCAGTTCTCCGTGTTTATCTCTCTGTTCTCACCGGGATACCTCGCTCACCCAGATAGGCCTTGGCCTGGCTTATGGAGTATGTTCTGTAGTGAAAGATACTGGCGGCAAGAACGGCATCGGCTTTACCCAGCACCAGCGCCTCGTGGAGGTGCTCCAGATTTCCAGCGCCGCCGCTGGCAATAATGGGTATGTTCACCGCTTCACCTATAGCGCGGGTCAGTTCCAAATCGTAGCCTGTCCGATGTCCATCGGCGTCCCAACTGGTAAGCAGGACCTCGCCCGCACCGAGCTCGGCTGCTTTCATGGCCCACTCGACGGCATCGATACCGGTCGGCTTTCTTCCGCCGTGGGTACAAATCTCCCACGTAGATTCCCCGGTCCCATTGCACCGCTTGGCGTCAATGGCAATGACGATACATTGAGAGCCGAATTTGCTGGCCCCTTCTGCTAAGAGCTCCGGATTGGACACGGCAGCGGTATTTATACTTATCTTGTCCGCTCCGGCTTTTAACATGCGTCTCATGTCATCGATGCTCCTCAGTCCGCCGCCTACCGTCAGCGGTATAAAGACCTGTTTTGAGACGCGTGCCACTATGTCCACCATGGTATCGCGCCCCTCGGGAGTGGCTCCGATGTCCAGAAACACCAGCTCATCAGCGCCTTCTTTATAATAAAACGCTGCCATCTCCACCGGGTCTCCAGCATCGCGGAGGTCGGTGAAACTGGTGCCCTTGACCACGCGGCCCTGGGTCACATCGAGACAGGGGATAATCCTTTTGGTTAACATCAGCTTAAATCCAGTTTCAAGTTTTATTTAGCTCCAACTAACTTTTTCCCCACCCGGTTTTTCCGGTGTTCCAGCGGTTTATCCAGGCTGCCTACAATCGGTTCGCCGCCTACGGGAATCCAGGCTTCGTCTAAATCGGGACAAATCAGTCGTATAGCCGCTTCCTCAGAAGATAGATAGAGCGTACTGTCTTTTATGCCTGCGGTCAGCGGCCGCAGCCTTATCCTGTCGGTAAGCCCGATCATTTCACCCTGGTGAGCAATGATTATGGTGAAGGGCCCGTTCATAAGCAGGCTGCCGTATACCTGGCGCAGTGCCCGGAAAAATTCCTGTTCCTGCGGAGACCGGCGTTCTATTTCATTCCAGAATGGCGGTGCAAATATTTTAGCCATAACCTCTACTGGAAGGCCGTGTTTCCTGATGAGCAGGTCGACGGCGTAGGCCACAACCTCGGTATCGGTTTGAAGAGTGCAGACATAGCCGAACTGCTCCAGATATCGACGGTTTATCCCGTATGAGGATATCTCGCCGTTGTGAACAACCGTCCAGTCGAGTATGTTAAACGGATGGGCACCGCCCCACCAGCCGGGCGTGTTGGTGGGGAACCTGCCGTGTGCCGTCCATAAGTATCCTTCGTATTCCTCAAGTCGAAAATATTCACCGATTTCCTCCGGGTACCCTACGCCTTTGAACACACCCATGTTTTTACCACTGGAAAATACGAATGTGTCCTTAATACTGGTATTGATGTCCATGACCCTGGCTACAACATAGTCATCATCCGCCATTCCCTTCGATTCGCGCCGGTTTACGTCTGCGAAATAACGCCAGACAAGCGGCGGTTTGGTTATGGCCGGGGTAGAGCGGATCGGCAGAATGCCGTCGTGGACAATTTTGAATTTCTGATTCAAAAATTCCTCGGTTTCTGTCTTACCCTCCTGGCTCAAGTACATTATGTGAAAGGCGTAGTGGTCTGCGTATTCGGGGTACAATCCGTAAACGGCGAAACCACCACCTAGCCCGTTACCTCGGACGTGCATGTTGGCGATGGCTTTTATTATGTTCGTGCCGGAAAAGCACTTACCCGTGGTGTCCATCATGCCAAATATAGAACAGGCGTCGATTACCTTATCGTCGAGGTGGGGATTGTTTACATGCTGAATATCTTTCATCTAAATACTCCAGGCTTAATTTTTAGGTACCAGCAAAGATACATTCCACAAACGCTCCTGCCATAGCTCCCTGGGCATGTATGCCAGCCCGAAGTCATCTGCCAGAAGCGATTGCTTAAAAGAGCTGACATCGACCCTATCCCTCATTAAACCGAAGACCAATCCGGACTTGTCAATATCCTTCACGAAGACCATGCCGATTATTTTCCCGTCGTTTAACATTACTTTCTGATATATGCCGTCCTTATCTCTGGTTATCACTTCACAATTAGAGTCGGGAGGATTTACCAGCCCCGCCGAGGTTATTTCCAGACCGAAATAATTGACCGAGTTCATAGTTGTGCCGCCGCCATATTCCGTTTTGACTCCGGCCATGTTATAACCGGCTACCCTGCCACCGATGTACGCGTTCGGCCATATTGGCGTTAGTCGGTTGCCGTTGATAACGAAGTCGTAAGCTTCAGCCACATCGCCGCAGCAGTAAACGTCCGGATGGCTCGTCGCCATATATCTGTCGACCAGTACCCCGCGATTGATTTCGATGTCGGTGCCTTTTACAAGGTCAGTTCGGGGCAGGACTCCAATGGCTATAACTACCAGGTCGCAAGCTATCGTTTCGCCGCTGGCGAGGACCACACCCTCGACTGTTTGTTCACCGATTACCTCGGACACCGTGTCACTGACGATGACTCTAATACCGGCCCCCGTAACCATCTCTGCGGCTATGGCTGAGGCGCGCTCATCGAGTATGGTATTTAGCAGCCTGTCTTTCATCTCTATTATGGTGACAGCAATGCCCCGCTTGGTAAGGGCTTCGCTGACACTAACGCCGATAAGTCCGCCGCCGATGACCACCGCTCGACTATTATCCTTCAGGTATTTATCTATTGACTTGGCATCATCCAGCGTCAGAAACTGGAACACGCCTTTCTTGTCGGTTCCTTTCATCTTGGGGACTATGGGCGTGCCGCCGGTAGCCAGCAGCAATTTTTTCCAGGCTATTTTTTCGCCGCTATCCAGCTCGACAAGCCGCGCCGTCGAGTCCAGCCTTTTAACAGACGTGGCTAGCTTAAGGTCTATATTATTCCGCTCGTAGAAATCAACAGGGCGGAAGAGCATCTCGTCCAAGGTTCGCTCATGGGACAGGTATTCCGAGATAAGCGGGCGGGAATATGCCGGGTACGGTTCGTCGGAGACTATGGTAATGGGATGTTTCCGGTCGACCTCGCGTATAGCTTCGGCAGCGCCGATGCCGCCGGCCGAGTTGCCTATTATCAGATATTCGGTTTTGAGATCTTTACTGGTTGTCATGTTATCTTTCCCCGTCGAATGCCTTTTTCAAAAAATTTGAATACATCTTCAGTCCCCAGTCGCCGCTTTTCTCGGGATGGAACTGGGTCGCTATCAGATTATCTTTGAGAATTACGCTGCCGAAAGATAGGCCGTAGTCCGTTGTGCCGATAATAACCGACTTGTCTTCAGGCTCAGCATAGTAGCTATGAACGAAGTAGAAATTTGCCTCGTCTAGGATACTGTCGAATACCGGATGCTTAGCCGTCTGCTTGACCTGATTCCAACCCATGTGCGGTATCTTCAATCCCGCCGGCAACTTCTTTACAGCACCGGGAATGATGTTCAAACATTCATACCAGCCGCCCTCTTCGGTACCGGAAAAGAGAAGCTGCAGTCCCACGCAGACTGCAAAGAGCGGTTTCCTGCTATCGATTAAACTGCGAACAACATCGGCCATGCCGATTGCCTCCAGATTTTTCATGGCATCACCAGCGGCGCCGACGCCTGGAAGTATTACTGCCGGGGCGTCGAGAACTACCGATGGTTTATTTGTAACCTTCGGCTCGTAACCGAGCTTGGCGATGGCATTGGCTACACTGCCTAGGTTACCGGCACCGTAGTCGACTATAGCCACAGTTTTTAACTGTTTAGTCCTCTTCATTTTTCACTCTTTACTCCGACAAGCTCTTTGACTACGCCGTTTTCCGTAAATACCAGCGCTTCATTGGGGCAGTTGGCCACACAGGCGGGTATATCACGCCCGGGACACAGGTCACACTTCGCTATGACTTTTTTACCGTTATCTCTGGTTAGAGCACCGTTGGGGCAGGCGATTATGCAGGTCCAGCAGCCCATGCATTTTTGGGAGTCAACATTTACGATACCCGAGGTCGGGTCTTTTTGCATAGCCCCGGTGAGGCAGGAGTAGACGCACCACGGATCATCGCAGTGCCGGCATTGCAGGGAGAACGAGATCTCACCCTTTCTTTCTACGCGAATTCGGGGCACATCGCGGTAATTCTCTTTCTTAAACGCCTTTACCAGGTCTTTAGTTCGGGAATGCTCCGCCTGGCAGTATACCCGGCACAGACCGCAGCCCATGCAGATTTCCTCCTTCACGTAGACTCTCTTCATCGTTTCTTCCTTATCTAGCTTTTAGACTAACGGCAAGCGGTTGCCGTATGCCATATATCATATTAGCACGCTAAATGAGACTTGTCAAGACCTCCTGCAGGGATATATCCAAAATTTTTTGGTAAAATAGCCAAATAGCAGGGGTGCTAAATAATTTAGGATAAAAAATTGAACCGACGGCACCTGCTAAGATACCGCCGGTTCATTTCGTTGCATCAGCTATATTTCGCGCTGATATCGTGCTGGGAGCTACTGTTGGTTCGTATTTAAGGAACAGGTTTAGCAGGGGTAGACGGCGCCGATGCAATATCAGGTGCAGTCACGGCCCACACCTCCTTGACTCCCTGCCCCGATATGTCCCCGGGCGCCTTGTCATTAATAAAGTAATAAAGTGGCCAGCCCTTGTAAGTCGCCTGTACCTGTCCATTGGTAGTTGTAATGGAAAAGTCAGGGGGATTCAACGTGGACGGAACGATAAAATTCGACTGGCTGAATATAGGCCATAACCCCAGAATGGCGCTTGTAGCGTTACTTTTGCCGCTGATGTCAAAGGCAGCATGATAAAGCGCCATACCATTAGGGTCCACTAAATAGATGCCTACGTCGGGTTTGGATTCGACCATAACAGTATAAAACGGCACTTTGACGACGAACCATACGCCTCCAAATCCTTCACCAAGAGTATCACCAGACGATACATCCGGCTTATAGCTATAAAGTGGCCAACCGCGATAAGTGGTCTGTTTCTTCCCATCGGCCCTGTTGATGGTGCCGAAGTTAGCAGGGTCCAGATCAGCCGGTAGAATCAGATTTTCTGCATAGAATACAGGCCACACGTCTAGCACAACCCCCGTGGCGTTGCTGGTATTGATCGTGTCCTTCGCGAAATAGTAGAGCGCCTTGCCGTTTTGCTCAATGAGATAGTCTCCCACACTATCTTTCGAACCTATTCCAACGGTATAGTTGGTGCCCTGCAGCACCGAAGGCTGATTAGCACAGCCTCCGATGGCTAATGCAACGATGGAAACCAGAATGAGCGCATACACCGGCCAACTTATCTTCGTCATTCTCTTCATAACTAACCTCCTTTGCCTCCTTTTAATTTCCATTATGGCCGGTAACTTACTACAAAGTCATAAAATATCACGGCTAAATATTACATATTTATGACATTTGATCTTCAGATTATTACTGTAGAAAAGAATTGCTGAAATGTAGTGAATTTGTATCTTATTTCGGAGTTTTTTCTGACTTTTTTATCAGCTGTTTCATAGAATTTTTATGCTCGAATCTTGGATATGAGGTACGATATGACAACCGATTTAATAGCAGGTAAACGAGGAGTAGCCTTCGAACCGACTGAAGAGTGGCTGAGGGGCATATTCGCCGGCCATATAATAGCAGACAGCTGGCCAGCCCATTTACTGCTGCCAGGCGGTCCGCAAGTCGATTAAAATAAAGGGCAGGATAACCAAGGGTATCGCCTGGTATTATCAGCATCCTACGATATAAGCATCCAAGATCGCCGGGCTTATATCCTTTTATAACGAGAGAGTGGATGCGCTTTACGTTGATGGTAAAAAGCGACCTAAGTCCATGACACCATGGTCCTGAACAGAGTTTGCTCTATCATTTGACTGCAGTGTCTGGATGTTATTTAGCCGGCTCCATTTTCTCATAAGTATACATACCACCAGAAATATTTCTAGCGTTAAAGTTATTAAGCCTCAAGGCACGCGCGGCGTAATATGACCTCTGCCCCACGGTACAATACGTTAATATTTCTCCATCTGATGGTAGTTCATTTATGCGCGAGCGCAGTTCATTGAGCGGTATATTTATAGCTCCCTCTATGTGACCTGCCGCATATTCTGATGGGTTGCGGACGTCCAGAATGAAGGCCTTTGTATTTGCCATATCTTCCCAGTGAAACGTTGGAGAATCACCGCGCAGGGCATTAGCTGCAATCATACCCGCTATATTGAAGGGGTCCTTAGCTGCGCCGAACTGAGGCGCATAACAAAGCTCCGCTTCTTCCAAGTCGTACACCGTGGCTCCACTCTGTATCGCCATTGAAATAACATCTATTCGCTTGTCGGTTCCCTCCTCCCCCACCGCCTGGGCTCCCAGCACTCGTCCATCTTCAGTAGAAAACATCAACTTCATGGCCATATTTTTGGCTCCGGGATAGTAGCTGGCGTGATGACCAGGATATAAATAAACCTTGTCATAGTTTATCTTCTTTCCTGAATCGCTGAGCCGTTTGATGGCGTTTTCAGTTAAACCGGTGGACGCGATAGTCAGCCCAAAAACACCACAAACCGCTGTTGACTGTACTCCTCTGAACTTAAAATCACGGCCGAGGATAGTGCCGGCGGCAATTCGCCCCTGGCGGTTGGCCGGCCCGGCTAACGGAATATTAGTCCATTCTTCAGTGACATAATCGTGTACCTCGACTGCGTCACCCACTGCCCATATATGTTCGTCACTGGTTCTCATCCGGTCGTCTACGCGGATGCCACCTCTAACCCCGATGTCGAGGCCTGCATTTTGAGCCAGGCTGATTTCCGGGCGAATGCCTATAGCCAATATTGTAAGGTCTGTCGTAAAGCTCTTGCCTAATTTTGTTTTAACCGCTAAATTTCCATCGACATTTTGTTGAAATTCAGCAACTGCATCTCCTAAATTAAGAGAGACTCCATTAGCAAGCAGATGAGAACCGACTGGTACGGCCATCTCATAATCAAGCGCGGGCATGACGTGATTTTGCATTTCAATTATGGTAACTGAGATTCCTCGCCTGACTAGATTTTCCGCCATCTCAAGTCCAATAAAACCGCCTCCGACTATAACCGCTTTTCGAGCATTATGTTGAACAATCCAATTCCGTATGTCACGGCTATCCGGTATAGTTCGCAGTGAGTATATTCCAGGAAGATTAATGCCGGGCAGCGCGGGACGTATGGGTGAAGCACCGGGTGCCAACACCAGCGCATCATATTTCTCCCGGTACCTATTCGATGTCTTTAAGTCTTCTACCTCAATCTCCTGTTTTGTACGATCGATGCTTACAACATTGTGTTCAAGACGCACATCGATGTTAAATCGGTCTCTAAATAATTGTGGAGTAGCCACAATCAGTTTCTGTTCTCCGCTAATAATATCGCCCACATAATATGGCAGGCCGCAATTAGCAAAGGAGACATAAGGCCCACGTTCGAAGAGAATTATCTTGGCTTTCTCTGATAGCCTTCTAGCCCTGGTGGCACATGATGCTCCTCCGGCTACGCCTCCGACGATTAAAATTCTGGGTTTATCTCCATTAGGGCCTCTATCTTCAATCAACTCGCCCCTCCTTTCGAAATCATGTGATAAGGTATTTACGCCATAATTCATTCTATCTTATGCTTAGCGATGTTCGCCAGTAGTTCGAGTTGACAGGGGGTTTGGTTGATAAACCTGTCAAATGTTATGGTTTTTTAGTATTTGCTCCGCTGTTTTATGACTTTGCAACTCATGGCTGGCTAATATGGCCATACGGTTTCCTGTACGAATAGCTCAGTCGGTGTTGTTTTTCATGCTATTGCTAAATTATTTTAAGGAGGTTAATAACTATGCCGAGAATGTTGTTGGCGCTGGTAACCATATCCGTATGGATTCTTTTTGTGGTGGGCTGCCTGGGGCTGCTAATAGGTATAATCGGTGTGGCCATGTTCTGGGAAGGCATGAGGATGGGCAGTGCCTTCGGCTTGGGTGTTCTCAGCCTCATGCTTTCTGTTATTGCCGCCTGGTTCCGACAGCAACTTTGCTAATTAGGTCATGTATATGTTGTCCGGATTGAGCCAGTTAATATAGTTAATATAACAAGTGATATTTTTTGACAGGCAACGCCGAAAGGATGATAATATTCGGCTTGGCCTGACCTGGAAAATATGATTTTTCATTTCTAATGGAACATAATCCGGCAAAATCTCCGCCCAGCGCTTACAAGTGGATTGCACTGTCGAATACGACATTAGCTGTGCTGCTGGCATTCCTGAATTCATCCAGTTTGTTGCTGGCACTGCCCGTCATCTTCAGGGGTATTGGCATAAACCCACTGGATCCGAGCAGCTTCACTTACCTGCTCTGGTTGCTTATCGGTTACATGCTGGTTCTGGCTGTACTTGTAGTAACCTTCGGCCGTCTGGGTGATATGTTCGGTCGGACCCGTATGTACAACCTCGGGTTCGTTATATTCACCATTGGCTCTCTATTATGCGCTATCACCTGGAGTACGGGTACTGCCGGAGCCATGGAATTAATCATCTTTCGTGTGATTCAGGGTGTGGGCAGCGCCTTCTTATTTGCCAATTCGGCGGCAATAATTACCGATGCCTTTCCAGTGGAGCAACGTGGCATGGCTCTTGGTTTAAACCAGGTGGCCGGCATCGCCGGTTCTCTATTGGGAATACTTGTAGGCGGCCTCCTGGCAGAAGTGGGGTGGCGTTGGGTGTTTTTATTCAACGTACCCATCGGCATTATCGGCACGATTTGGGCTTACCTGTCGCTTAAGGAAATTGGTATCAGGAAACGCGAACGTATCGACTGGCCGGGCAACATAACCTTCGCCGCCGGCCTGACCATGCTGCTGACCGGTATCACCTACGGCACTAATAGGAGCAGCAGTTCTCTTATGAGTTGGACGACACCGTTTGTTTTGACCATGCTACTGGGTGGAATTGCCTTACTGGTCGCCTTTGTTTTTATTGAGCGTCGGGTCAAAACTCCCATGTTCCGACTTAACTTATTCCGGATCCGCGCCTTCGCCGCTGGCAATTTTGCCGGATTCCTGGCTTCAGTGGCCCGGGGTGGATTGATGTTTATGCTGGTTATCTGGTTACAGGGCATCTGGTTGCCCATGCATGGCTATGACTTCGCGGTAACACCTTTTTGGGCAGGGATTTATATGGTGCCGATGAGCCTGGGTTTCCTGGTTGCCGGACCACTTTTTGGCCGTCTCTCAGATAAGTACGGGGCGCGTTATTTCGCCACCGGTGGCATGGTACTGTGCGCTATCAGCTTCGGTCTGATGATAATGTTGCCGGTGAATTTTCCTTATCCGGTGTTCGCCTTATTGATTCTGCTTAACGGTCTGGCCATGGGTATGTTTACGGCACCTAACATCGCAGCTATTATGAACAGTGTGCCGGCACGGCATCGCGGGGTCAGCTCAGGCATGAGGGCTACCTTGATTAATGCAGGAATGCCATTGTCCATAGCCATTTTCTTTTCGCTGATGGTACTCGGTATGAATACCTCGCTGCCGTCCACAATGTACGCCGGATTGACACAGCAGGGTATGCCTTCAGCGATTGCACAGCGGTTGGCTGATGCACCGCCCATAACTTATTTATTCGCCGCCTTCCTGGGCTACAACCCTCTGGGCACACTGATACCAGCACAGGTATTAAATGGCCTACCTACGGCTCAGGCAGCCGCCATTACCTCCAGGACCTTTTTCCCTCAACTTATATCCGGAGCTTTCGATAACGGACTTGTCAAAGTATTGATATTCTCCGTGGTAATGTGCCTGATTGCCGCCGGCGCCTCGTGGCTGAGAGGTGGCAAGTACGTTTATCGCGAAGAAGGCGATTACGGCGCGGAAACCACCCTGGTCTAGCACCACCTTTCTAAAACTTTACATAGATTTTACATTTCCTCTAAATTCCAGCAACAATTCATCGTTATACTATATGTATGTTCCACACAAGGAGGTTATGAAACAATGGGTAAAATGGCAAAGATTCTATTATCAAGTATTCTGGCGGTTACCATGGTGGTAGGCACCACAGGTATGGCGCTTGCCGACGATGGGCAAAGCAGCCCGCCCAAGCCGGATGGCCTGTTGGAGAAGGTTGCCCAGATTCTGAACATCGACGCTCAGAAGTTAAAGGACGCCTTCAAGCAGGCCCTGGATGAAATGCGTATCGAGCGTCAGAATACGGGGCTTCAGAAACTAGTCGATAGCGGAAAATTGACGCAGGACCAGGCTGACCAGTTGAAAGCCTGGCTTGATTCCAGGCCGGCTGATATCCCCAGGTTCGGCCCCAAGGGTCTGGAGCAACTGCTGAAGGACGGCAAAATAACGCAGCAGCAATATGATGCCTATCAGGCGTGGCTGGCGGACAAACCCGATATGCCGCTGCCCGCACCGCGGGAAGAGCGCCTTGAGAACGGACTTCAGAGATTGGTGGAAAATGGCAAATTAACTCAAGAGCAGGCGGACCAGTTGAAAGCCTGGCTCGACTCGAGACCGGACGTGCCTATGGTGGGTCCGCAAATGATGGACCAGCTACTGAAGGACGGCAAAATAACGCAGGAACAGTACGATGCCTTCCAGGAATGGATGAAAGCGAAACCGGACGTGCCGTTGCCTGAACTGAGAGGTCCCGTTGGGCCTGGTGGGCCTGGAGGTCCTGGCGGCCCTGGTGTGCCAGGTGGACGATGGCATCGGTTCTAGGGAACTCAGGGCGGACAGCCGGATGCCGGTCAGGGTCCTGGCGCGGATGCCAATCTGATTACCTATTAGAGACATTTGAGTGCCTGAAGAGTTTAAAGGAAGGGGGGATTCTTTCCCCTCTTCTTTTTGACTCGTGGATTGTACAGATATTTTTACAGGCAAGGTGATAATTGCTTATTAATCGAGGCTGAAGGTATAATAATAAACTGCCTGAGGAAAATTTACGGGAAATCGTTTGATTTTTATACAGCTGATCCCGGGCGGAAATTGTCGTCTCCTGTACTGTTCACCGCCGGAGCCCAGGTTCTTAAGGCCACAGATGAGCTAATCAGTATATAGACATGTCTAACAAACTGAAAAGTCTGACCACAATTCTTTGCCTCTGCATCCTGCTCGTTTCCGCTCTGGCCTGCGCCGTAAAAACGGCGGCGCCGGCGGCAGCCACCCGAACGGCGACCGCGAAGGTAGGTAACCTGACGGTTTCCACTTCAGTGGACGGCAATCTGATAATGCCGCAGGCGTACAATCTGCTTTTCGGCGCGCCGGGAGACGTCCAGGATGTTTTTGTGGAGGAAGGGGATTTTGTTAAAGAGGGCACGGTGCTGGCCACCCTGGACAACACCAGCGAAAAGTTGGGCGTGGAGTCTTCGAACAACAACGTACAGCAGGTTTTATCCAAATTATATGAAAACGTGCCTTTATTACCTCAATTTCAAAATAAATCATATACTGCTATAAAAAATGAATGGGGTGATATGGATTTTGACATACATGGTAATCCGATTTTATATGAAAATATAGATGGATTTACATGGGTATCAGATCCTAACTGGGCACCAACTCCAGAGCATCCCGTACATTATTTATATCAAGAAGTATGGTTCCCCGGTCAGTATTCTTATTATTATCCCAACGCAGCCGCGTTATCAGCTTATAATTTTGCTCGAGATGAAGTAAATCGGGCCAATAGATTGTATGATGCGGATAATTACACAGCAGCTGCCTCTGAATTATATATAGCCCTGTCAGACCTTGATGCCTGCATGGCTATAATTCAGGATACGCTGAACAATCCGAAATCCGGGCTGGGCAACGTGACTCCGCTGGTGCCTGCCGACGAAGCCGGTATAACGGAGCTGGATATTCTGACCGGTGGTGCCTGGAATATAAACTACGTGGTACAACTCCGTAAAGTGTCTGATTCTATAAAGCAGGGCCAGGCTGATATACAAGCGCTTAGAGATTTATTGACTCAAGGAAAATATGACGCGGCCAGACCTATGTTTGAGCCATTGATAAAGCAGGTGAATGACATAGGCAAACAGGTTATCAATAGCATTAATTTGATAAAGGCGCACAACTATTCCACGGTCTACGGTAAGGACTTAAGCCTGTACTTTTACGACGCCGCTGCAGCCAAGCTAAGCGCCGCCCTTAAGGGCATAGAGAACGGGGGTCTGAAATCGACCGACCTGAACGACAACCTCCGCATTGCCCTGCACTACATGCAGCTCTGCAACAGCATAATGGGCAGCAACGATTATGTATTGCAGCACGGCCTCTCCCTGAAGGCTGAGCAGCAAGCCCATGTGGACCTGCAGACCGCTCTTGTCGGGCTGGGCAATGCCAAAGAAGATTTTCTGAATACTGTAATACTGGCACCGTTCGACGGCATCGTGGTCAGCGTCGGTGTCAAGAAAAACGACGTGCTGTCTCAAATCGACTATGCCTCTGTTACAGCCGTTCAGCTTGTCGATACCAGCCAGATTAAGTTTCAGGGAAGTGTCGATGAGATAGACATTCTGAAAATAAAGGCGGGCCAGAAAGCGACGATAGAAGTTGACGCCGTGCCGGATAAAACGTTTACGGGCACAGTAAGCTTCATTTCCCCGTTCGGTACACCGGACAATAACGGCGTAGTTAAATTTCCCATAACCATACTTCTCGACCCCACCGAAGTGGCGCTCAAGGGCGGATTAACAGCTACGGCTGACATTGCCATAACCACAGTGGAAAACGCGTTGCTGGTGCCTGTGTCGGCGGTTACCACCACAAATGAGGGCTCTTTCGTAACCGTAGTCGATAAGGCCACCGGCAAGCAGGAAAAAAGACAGGTGACACTGGGCGAACGGAACCTGCAATTTATGCAGGTATTGACCGGACTGAAGGAAGGCGATGAGGTATTGATCGTTGAGTCGGTGAGTTCTGCGCCTATCGTAAAGGAGCTGCCGCGGGGAGCCGGCGGTCCGCCGCCGAGTAGATAACATGAAAAAGTATTTGATTATCGTAGCTACGGTTGTCCTGGTCCTGCTGCCCCCTCTGGCAGGCAGCTGTAAAAAGGCCGCGGTCACATCGACGCCGGGTCAGATTTTTGAAGTAACCAGGGGTGACCTTAATATTAACGTGTCTTCCGAGGGTAACCTGACCATGCCCGATGAGTATAACCTGCGCTTCGGCACCAACGGCCAGGTGCAGCAGATATTTGTGGAGGAAGGCGATAAGGTAAAGCAGGGCGCTCTGCTGGCCATGTTGGACGATACGACCCAGAGAAATGCCATCAAGACCGCGCTGTTAAATGTACAAACGCAGCAAAATAACATTACGGTAGCGTCGAGGACCGATAACGCCCAGCAGGGCTGCGACCATCTGCCCTATACCTATCCCGACTTAAGCGTACCGCGCATATTTGACCAGGCGAAAAAAGATCTGGATACCTCGATTGCCGAATTTAAGCAGGAGAACTATAAGGACGCCGGCCGCGATTTGATTAT
>CAYPRI010000041.1:0-15400 GCA_964413085.1 uncultured Dehalococcoidales bacterium | reverse complement strand
CCTGCCTGATGGGGTATTGGCTTCCTGTTGATCCAGTCTATTTTGTGGCTGTAGAGATAGAGCTTGTCTTTCGGGTTGATGTCGTCGAACAAGGCCATCTTCTTATCACCGACTACTACCATTTTTTGCTCTTTGTAAGGATGCAGCCAGCTGATGAAAATATGGGCTTTTACGCCCATGCTAAATCCCAGTGTGGTGAGCGTGACATCAGCGATGTCCTGATGCAGATAGTAGCCACCGTGAGCTGAAATTTCTTGCGGCATTTCGCCGATAAGAAGAAGTATGATTGAGATATCATGGGGCGCAAAGCTCCAGAGTATGTTCTCTTCGGTACGGAATTTCCCTAGATTCAGCCGGTTAGAATAAACGTATTCAATCTTACCCAGTTCGCCGTTGTCCACCAGTTCCTTGAGCTTGACCACGGCCGGATGGTATTCAAGCAAGTGGCCGACAAGCAGTATCCTGGCATCTTTTTCAGCCAGATTGACTAGTTCTTCGCCCTCCTCGACGCTGAGCGCCATTGGTTTCTCTACCAGAACATCTTTATCGGAGCCAAGCGCCTCTTTGGCCATGGCATAATGGGAAATGGCTGGCGTAGCGATAACCACTCCCTGGATTTGCCGGTTGGATAGAACCTTCTGGTAGTTAGACTCGATAGCGACGTCGGGATACAGCGTTTTTAATCGTTCGAGCTGGGTCTGGTCTGAATCACATATGGTGTGCAACGCCCCCAGTTCGGCGAAGTTCCGTACCAGATTTTGGCCCCAGAAGCCGCTGCCTATTACAGCTATATTCCTGCTCAACCTCTTACTCCCCGAGCCTTACGATGTTATCGTTCCTTAATCCGCGAGTTGCCCCTCTGGCGTCGAAGATTAACTTGGAATGGGCAACAACCTCCTTCATTTTGTAGGAACTGTGGTCAGTAGCCACGACCACACAATCGGCCTGCGACAAATTCTGCCTGGTCAGCTCTGTCGAGGAAATGTTTCCCTGAGCCAGTGGTATCTTGGGTATATAGGGGTCGTTATAAATTACGTCAGCCCCTTTTTCATGCAGCAGCTGAATGATTTTTAATGAAGGAGATTCCCTTGTATCTTCAGTGTCCTTCTTATAGGTAACTCCCAGTACGAAGACCTTTGCTTTTTTCAATGGTTTGCCGGCGGCGTTCAAAGCTTCGAGTATACGTGAGACGGTGTAATACGGCATACGTTCGTTTGTCTCTGCAGCCAGCTCAATAAATCTGGTGTGAAAGTCGAATTCCCTGGCTTTGTTGGCGAGATAATAAGGGTCGAGAGGGATACAATGACCGCCTACACCCGGCCCGGGATAGAACGGCATATAGCCAAACGGCTTGGTTGAAGCGGCCTCAATAACTTCCCAGACGCTTACGTTCATATTATGACAAAGCTCCGCCAGTTCATTTACCAGCGCTATGTTAACACTTCGAAATACATTCTCAAAAATCTTTGTCATTTCAGCTGCCTCTGGAGAGGAAACAGGAACCACGACGTCAGCTACCTTAGAATAAAGAAGCTTTGCCAGGTCGGTGGACTGCGGATTTATGCCGCCTACAATTTTGGGCGTGTTCTTTATTCGATATTTTTTATTTCCCGGATCGACTCTCTCCGGAGAGTAAGCCAGATAAAAGTCTACGCCGCATTTCAGCTTTGAAGATTCCAGGACAGGTAATACTACCTCTCTGGTGGTGCCAGGGTGGGTGGTGCTTTCTAAAACTATAAGTTGACCGGGCCGAAGATATTTTGCTATTTCCCTGGACTCGTAGATAACGTGAGACAGGTCGGGGTCCTTGGTCTCGGTTAATGGGGTAGGCACACAAATGCAGATAGCATCTGTTTCACTCAGCTTGCTCTGGTCGGTGGTCGCGTTCAAGTGGTTGCCCGCAACTGCCGACTTGAGAATTTTAGAAGAAACATCAGCGATATATGACTGTCCACGATTAACCGAATCAACTCGCTTCTGCTGTATATCAATGCCCAGTGTCTTAAAACCGGCTTCTGCAAAAGCTACAGCCAGGGGCAGGCCAACGTAACCGAGGCCCACTATACCTATTTTAGCAGACCTGCTATTTAATGCGGCTTCCAGCTTCAGTAAAACATTCTTCATTGGTCTTAGCAAACTTGACTATTTATTGTACTCAAAGATTTTTACTTCAGGAGAAATTTTGCCGGCTGCAATTACCGTACCTTTGGAACTATAGGCTAGCTTGAAATGGTCTGCGGCCGGTAGTGGCACCGGTGTGGCATAGGGGTCAGCGCTGACGATCCTGTAATTGCCTGACGTCTGACTCTTCATATAGGCTTGTGCATCAATATAATTACCGAATGATTTGGCACTGGTAATCTGTTTATAGGCCTGGCCATTTGCGCTCAATTTATCCTGATATGAGATCACTGTGGAATTCTTAGGACTGACCTGGCTACCGTCAAAATTATAGAGATGGACAACCATTGTCTGGTAATATTCTGGATAGAAGAGCAACACCGGTTCTAGGGTGTCTTCTTTGAGTTGATAATAGACTCCGTAGAACTTATCGGAGTCGTTTCCACTGAGCGTTGCCAGGGCATAGAACTTGCCGCCAAAAACAGTGGCAATGGCATGGTCGACGACGACATACTTTGAACCAAACTTATCCAATATTGTATCGGCTGAAGCTTCGTCCTGTGCGGTGAAAAAAGTTGCCTCGCCCTTATTACCCGTACCGGGATTGGACGTGGGTATTCTGTGGCCGATGCGAGTTATCCAGTAGCCGTAGTCCCACCACGCGGTCACTCCGTAGGCGGTTTCAGGGTATGCGTAATTTGTTCCAGGCGTCGGCTTCTCGTAGGACTTATAATAGAAATCGGCATTACCGAATGGTTCCGGCGTATTATCCTTCATCCAGGTAAGCGATTCATACCAGGCATTGCTGGGAGCGAATGCAGCCTGACCGGCATTACTTATAGCAGGCTTTATGTTAGGGAAGAAGGCGACGAAGAAAACAGCTAAAACTGCGATAACCATTACTGTAATACGGCCGGATGAAATGGAACCTCCCAGTCTTTTTGGCTCGCCTTTTTTACTGATATCTTGTGGCTGAACAACAGGCTTTTCCATTAATTTTTTAAATCCGCTGATATCGAGCACAAGCCACGAAAGGTAGCCGGCGAGCAGGGCCGCATTGACCGCAAAATAATAGGCGAAGCGGCGCATGGCCAGAGTAGCTGCCAGTATGACCAAACTCCAGACGACGAATGCCGTTTTTTCAGTTTCGCCTCGTTTAACGACCAGATATATTAGTATTCCCAGCGAAATCAAACTAAGGTAAAAGCTGGTTGTGAAATTGCCCCAGGCAAGTTGCAGCGAAAAACTGCCTCCCGGAAACAGCAGAGGTTGCATCTCGAGGACAGTTGTTCCAATGGGCCACCTGAATATATTGAGGCGTCCCATCATTGAATGCAGGAGAGACGGATTTATAATCCTGATAGTCAAGAGGCTCAGCAGACCCAGGGCAATGATGGCCGCAGGATAGATTATCGGTTTTATATTACGTTTTGACATGAAATAAGAAAGCACTGCCATTATTATGGGAATAATTATGGCAGCGATAAAGGCGGCCATGACAATATTAATCGGGGACGCAGGCAGGAACATTAGAAAAGCAACCAGGAAAACAATCGTGCCGACGATAGCCAGATACTCAGTCGACCTGCTTTTCAGGTGGTCGATGATAAATTGAATTACAAAATAGATAAATATTAGGAAAACAAATAACAGGGCGCCTGCCCATGTAAGGAAGTAGATGCCCAGGAAAGCGCCGGAGAGAAAGCTATAGATTAGTGGCATAACTACTGTCCTCTGCCTGTGCCGCGGGCTTGAGACTGTCAGTTGCCTGTCTCTGCCGGATTTAACCGCCAGAATCAGGAACAGCATTGTCACCGTCGTGAGCAGCACTTCGGCAACATGGTAGTCAGTGAAACCGAGTATGGACCTGCCCAGGAACTCGCCCGGGAAAATAGCGATCAGGCCCGCAGCGAGAACGCCAGCCCAGCGATTGAACAGCGTTTTGCCGATAAAGTACACGGGAATGGTGGTCAGGGCACCAAGAACAGCAGGGAAATAGACGCCTACCAGGTCAATTGTATGTTGGCTTGGCGAGCCTAAACCGAATAGCCAGGCGACGACCGATATGAAGTAAGGCCATAGTGTTTGAGCGCTGGAAGAGGAGACGGCAGGATACAGGAAGTACGGGTCAAAGGAGGCGATATGCGGAAAGTTGGGGATGAGATTATCAACTAGCCGCATGAAAAAATAAGCATCAACGCCGGTGAACTTGATCCAGTCACCGACGAACACTTTGTCATAGGGTAGTACGATCCGGAGATATAGGGCGACGCCGAAAAATAGGGCCAGCAGTACGCCGGCAATAAGTCTCGAGTTAAACCAACCGCGTTTCACCTGATTAGCTCAAGCCACGATTCATATCTTCGCATTTCAAAATCAAACGTTCAAATCACGTTCGATTGAAATGATGATAACAAACCAAAGAAGGCCGTGCAAGTTACGGATATTTGGTTTGTTCTATGATGTTGAGTGTGATAAACTCAAATGGTTTCGCGGAATGGTACTTTGAAGATACTCGCTAGCAACGATGATGGCATATATAGTGAAGGGCTGTGGATACTGGTAGGGGAGCTAAAAAAGATCGCCGATGTTTCGGTGGTGTCTCCAGATAGAGACCAGAGCGGCTCTGGTACCTCAATAACGCTTCGTCATCCTTTGAGAATGACCGATATTAAGTCGCCGCTGAAAGGAATATCGGCACATTCCGTGGAGGGGACTCCCGCAGACAGCGTTATACTGGCTCTGCGATTAATTTTGAAAGAAAAGGTGGATCTGGTCGTTTCCGGCATTAACGAAGGCCCCAATCTCGGCGACGATGTCTACGTTTCTGGCACGGTTGGTGCGGCTTTGCAGGGCTTTTTTTATGGCATACCGGCACTGGCTTTTTCCATAGCTGCTTTTGGAGATCTTCACTTCGAGGTAGCTGCTAAACTGGCCCGGATAATGGTCGGCGAACTGGCTGAAAATGACCTGCTGGGGAGGATGTTATTAAACGTAAACTTACCTAATTTGGTACGAGGCAAAATCGAGGGAATTGAAATCACCCATCTGGGCGAGCGCACATATGTGGACCGCGTGGAGCCCGGACATGATGGCAAGAGGCAGTATCACTGGATTATGCGTGGTAAACCTGAATGGAAAGTAGCCTCAGAAACCGATATATGGGCGGTGGAAAATAATCGGATTTCGATTACACCCTTGTTCGGAAATCCTGACGGTTCAAGCCGTGAAACGCTGAAGAAAATTGCACCACGCATTTTTCGCAAATTGAAGGAAGAAGTGAATTCTTAAGCTGGAAAGGAACTCTCTATGTCAGAAGTGGCTATAGTTAGTGGAGTCAGGACGGCTATTGGTGCTTTTGGCGGGGCATTGAAAGAGGTTCCCGTAGTAAAACTGGGCGCACTGGTTATTCACGAAGCCTTAAAAAAAGCTGGACTCAAACCCGGAGTCAGCAATAAACTTGCTGATTATGCTCCTGAATTAGTGAAGGATACCGGAGTAACTGAACTGGAAAAGGCTTACTGCAATTGGGATGACAAACTGAAGGAAGTGCATGTTGACGAGGTCATCATGGGAAATGTGTTACAGGGCGGGCAGGGCCAGAATACGGCCAGGCAGGCCATGATTTATGGCGGCCTACCCAAGGAAACCTATGCTTTCACTGTAAATAAGATTTGTGCTTCCGGATTAAAAGCTATTACTCTGGCAGCTCAGACGATATCATCCGGCCAGGCGGACGTGGTGGTTGCAGGCGGTATGGAAAATATGAGCCTGGCGCCATATGCTTTACCGCGCGCCCGCTGGGGATATCGGATGGACGTTAGTGCCAGAGGAGAGGTCATAGACCTTATGGTTTATGATGGATTATGGGAAATATTTTATGGTTACCATATGGGACTTACAGCGGAAAATATCGCTACAAAGTACGGAATTTCGAGACAAGAACAGGACGAACTGGGATTGCTGAGCCATCAACGAGCCAGGGCAGCTATAAAGGATGGTCTGTTCGCCGAGGAAATTGTGCCGGTGAGTATTCCGCAAAAGAAAGGTGAGGCAACAGTTTTTGATACCGACGAGCGTCCGATGGACACCAGCCTGGAAAAAATGGCTAAGCTGCCTCCTGTCTTTAAGAAGGACGGCACGGTTACTGCAGGAAATGCATCCGGTATTAACGACGCTGCGGCCGCGGTGGTAATGATGAGCCTTAAGAAGGCAAAGGAAATGGACCTCGTTCCGATGGGCATTATAAAATCGTATGCTTCGGGTGGCGTCGATCCGGCTTATATGGGATTGGGGCCGATACCCGCGGTCAAGAAAGCGCTGGATAGGGCTGGCATAGGCATCAAAGACCTCGATGTCATCGAGCTAAATGAGGCCTTCGCCTCTCAGGCTATCGCCTGCATACGGGAGCTGGGATTAAGCACCGATAAAACTAATGTGCGCGGCAGCGGAGTTTCGCTGGGACATCCCATCGGATGCACCGGTGCCAGATTGGTGGTCACCATATTGCATGAGATGAAGAGGCAAAACTTGCAGCTGGGTCTGGTTACTATGTGTATTGGCGGCGGTCAGGGAATGGCGATGGTAATCGAGAGATAGCAGTTTCAGGTTGCCAGCTATGTTGAGAAAGTTTTGGAATCAGAGGCCTGGACTATGACTCGAATAGTAGTTGTCAGGCACGGCCGGACCGAATGGAACCGTGTGGAGAGGTTTCGAGGTAGGGCAGATATCGCGCTGGATAATGTCGGTATAAAGCAGGCCGAAGCGGCCGCCAGGCGAATAAAAGAATGGACTATTTCGACAATTTATTCGAGTCCACTGCGACGTGCGCTGACAACTGCCGAAATAATAGCGGCGACGCTGGGACTAAAAGTGCAAGAAATGTCTGATATTATTGACATAGACTACGGCGAATGGCAGGGATTATTGAATGAAGAGGTTATTGCCAGGGACGGCCGCCTTTATACGCGATGGATTGAAAATCCCGACGGAGTTAAATTTCCCGGTGGCGAGGAGTTTAATGAGGTTAGACAGAGGGTATCTAAAGCCGTTAATGATTTGATACAACGTCATCCGAAGGAATCTATAGTTCTGGTATCGCATAAGGTAATTTGCCAGAGTCTGGTGCTGAGTTTACTGGGTCTGGACAATTTGCATTTCTGGCAGATAACCCAGGATGTCTGCGCTATGAATCTTTTTGAAGTGAGAGGAGGCATACCCTCAGCTCTATTTATAAATGATACCTGCCACCTGAACGGTTTGAGATAAAACTATAAGTGGGGTTGATTATGGCAAAATTAAAAGTTGGCATCGTAAACGTTACTGGCTACGCCGGGGTGGAGCTGGCGCGATTATTAGGCAAACACCCGGGTGTAAAATTGAGTTCGGTTACTGGACGTAGCGCTGCCGGGCAAAAGCTGACTGATGTTTTTCCTTACCTGGCGGAAATAGATATGCCTATTTCTGCTGAGCTTGGTAAGGTCGACTTCGCCTTTTCAGCAATGCCTCACAAGTCCAGTGCCGAGGTCATCGTACATCTGGTGGGGCGTGGTATAAAGATCGTAGACTGCAGTGCCGACTTCAGACTTAAAGACGGCGGTGAATATCCTAAGTGGTACGATTTCACACATCCAGCGCCGAAATTGCTGCACCAGGCGGTATATGGTCTGCCTGAAATGCATCGCCGTGAAATCGCCAAAGCCGATCTGGTGGCCAATCCCGGATGTTATCCTACGGGAGCCTTGCTGGCTTTAGCTCCGGCAGTCAAGGAAGGAATAATTCATACGGATATAATTGTAGACAGTAAGTCCGGAGTTTCCGGCGCTGGCAGGACTCTAAGCCTGTCGACCCATTACACGGAAGCTGTGGACAACGTCCGCGCTTACTCAGTGCACGGGCACCGCCATCTGCCGGAAATAGTGCAGGAACTACAAGCGCTGACGAATGCATCTGTCTCGGTGACATTTTTACCTCATCTGGTGCCAATGTCACGAGGTATATTGAGCTCCTGCTACGCTACTTTGAAACAGGGTGTGTTGGGTAAAAAAGCTGAGGTGACCGAACTTTATCGTGACTATTACAAGGGCGAGCCGTTTGTTCGGGTAGTTGATAAGCCGCCTGAGACCAAACAGACCTGGGGGAGCAATTTCTGCCTCGTGTATCCTGCTGTCGATGCTAGAAGCGGCAAACTTGTCGTTATTAGCTGTATAGACAATCTGGTGAAGGGCGCTGCTGGACAGGCAATACAGAATATGAATATAATGCTTGGCTTTTCTGAGACTGAGGGGCTCGAAGCCCTGCCTGTCTATCCTTAGCCGTAGCTGCCCCCATCGTCTAGGGGACTAGGACGTCAGCCTTTCAAGCTGAAAACAGGGATTCGAATTCCCTTGGGGGCACCATATTTGTTAGCCGAAGCGGGCCACGCACACCTCACCACCCTCTATGACAACGGTCATGGTCTTTCCACAGCTAGGGCAGTGAAGCGGGCCGCTGTAGTTCATTTTTGATGGCTCCAGTGGGATACCTTTGCCACAGCCCAGGCAAATAACGCCCTGAGGCCGGCCGGCGCTTGACTGATGCTGCTTTTTGTGGCGTGCTAGCTCTTCGATATTCTCGAATTCAATTCCACAGGTGCCACATTTAAATCGCATGACTGCTCCTCTCCTTGGTGTTTATAACGGAATCCGCCGCGATAAGTTTATCACGAGACTCAACGCGCATCACGCTATTTTCTGAATATGTTGTTTATGTTCTTCGAGTACTTTTTCGTACTGACCGTTAAGCTGGCTGCTTAAGTTAAGCCACTCGGCCTGGAATTGGGCTTGAAGCTGAGCTTCCAGTGAAGTTGAACGGCCGGCAGGTTTCGGCAGGGAATTCTGTGATTCCTGTAATCTGGCATCAAATCCTTTCTTGAATTGTGTGTATGTCTGCTGGCGGGCTTGCTCGTAATAATTGAGCAAATTGGTTATACGGTCCAGGACAGCTGCCAGCTGGTTTTTATTCTCTTTAATTATCTTTAAGCCGGCTATGGCCCGTCTGGTCATTTCTTTGTCCCGTTCGTTCTGAGGAAGAATTATGTTGTGAAGAAATATCTCCTGTGCTCCTTGAGCGATGTATTTTCTAAGCCCCGTGCCTTTGTATTTAGTCAGCTCGGCATCGAGATTATAGCTGGTATCTTGAAGATAACGGGCAGCGAGTTTATTTCCTACCGGAATACACTCGAGTTGTCTGGATTCCTCCTTAGTTAGTTTACCCAGCTTTTGTATTTTTTCCTGGGCCTTTTCCCAGGCGCTTTTCATTTCGCCCATAATGTAATCCTTTTATGAACAGGCTATGGAATAGAGAAAATTGCTCAGGCAACCTTAGACGTTTCACTTTCGTAAAATGCTCCACATCGCCTCTGATAAGTTTGTTTAAGCCGTTGAAGTCGCGATTGAAAGGAGTCGGAAGCCAAAGAATCAGTAGTCATAATCACGGCGTCTTCGCCGTTGTCGGTGTAGTACGCACGGCGTATGCCCACCTTTTGAAATCCGTATTTCTCGTACAATGCCTGCGCTTGTTTGTTCGAAACACGCACTTCCAGTGTAACAACATCCGCATGTAACCTGGCCGCTGTGTCTATTATTTCGAGAAGTAATCGTTCACCGATACCTTGCCGGCGATAAGCATTTCTTGTGGCCACTGTGGTTATGTGCGCCTCATCCACCATAATCCAAAAACCGGCGATTCCAATGATTTGTTCCTTTGACGATGTGGTGTCCTCGCCAAAGAAGCGTTCCTTATCGAAAAGATGTATTAACCTGTACAGAAATCCTTTGTTCTCAGAATTTTGTGGGGTGGCTTCTCTTTCGATAGATTTGGCGACCACAATGTAGCAGGCTAGACGATTTCGCAGTTCTTGCTTAAATGAAGTATACGAAGGTTTCGGCCATTGTGTCGGAAAAGCTTCACGGTCAATCTCAATAGCTTGAGGTATATCTTTATCTTGCATGCCGCGGATGATGTAGTGCATTAGATGTCGTGGTCGCTCGATTCTTCTGATTCCAGGTTATTAAGTGAAATTGTAACATATTTTGTTCGCAGATAATAAGGAATTACACTATCATTTCTGCAGCTACCAAGTTATACTATAGTGAATATTTCATGGTTCGGGTCAGGAGGTTGTCATGAATGGACAGGTCGTTGCCGAGATCTCTATTGTTCCGGTCGGTACTGCGGATGCAGGTGTCAGCAAATATGTCGCTGCCAGTCTGGAGGTGCTGGAGGGCAGAAAAGATTTAACCTATCGTTTGACTCCCATGGGCACTATAATCCAGGGGCCGCTGACCGAAGTGCTTGACGCCATCAGGACTATGCATGAAATCCCATTCAGTAAGGGAGCGTTGAGGGTAGTTACTGAAATCAGGATCGATGACAGACGGGATAGGCCGGTGACTATGGCCGGGAAAATTGAATCCGTGCGTAAACTCCGACCTTCGATAAAAACCTAGAATGGCAAATTTAAGCGTCCAACTAGCTCCAAATCATCCGAAAGGATTACTTCTTTCTAATCCCATAATGACAGCCTCGGGCACGTTCGGTTACGGAATAGAATACAGTGGGCTGGTCGATATAGACAGGCTGGGGGCTATAGTGTGCAAGGGCACAACCTTAAAACCGAGACAGGGCAATCCGCAACCGCGGCTTGTCGAAACGGCCTCAGGAGTGCTCAATTCAGTTGGCCTGGAGAATGTTGGAGTGGAGACTATAATAAAGGAAAAAGCTCTGATTTGGGCGAAATGGCGGGTACCGGTCATCGTCAATATCGCCGGAGAAACTATGGAGGAATATAGTGAAGTGGCTAACAGACTGGAAGGTGTCGACGGTATACGTGCCGTCGAGGTTAACATAAGCTGTCCCAACATGTCCTCCGGAGGAATTGAGTTTTGCGCAAGCAGGAAGTCAGCTGCGACAGTAACTAAGAAAGTTAAATCGGCAACTAACTTACCTGTAATCGTAAAATTAAGTCCCAATGTCACCGATATAGTTGATATAGCCTCGGCCGTATATGACGCCGGCGCGGATGCTATCACTCTTATCAACACAGTTCGTGGAATGGCAATAGACGTAGACGGATGTCGGCCCTCGCTGGGTAACAGTGTCGGTGGACTTTCCGGCCCGGCTATAAAACCAATAGCTCTCTATTTGGTATATGAAGTTGCCGACAAAGTAAAAATACCGATAATCGGCTGCGGGGGTATTGGTTCAGCTAAAGATGCCATAGAATTTCTAATGGCCGGCGCCTTTGCAGTACAGGTGGGCACTGCTAACCTGACCAGCCCTAAAGCGTCACTGGATGTATTGGACGGCCTTGAGCAATACATGGAAGAGACGGGTGCGCCTGATCTGACGGCTATAATAGGTAGAGCCAGGCGTTAAAAATATGTTCAGTTGTTGCTGGTACCCAGTTCTTGCTTAATAAATTCAATTATTTTATATGTCGGAGTGCCCGGTCCAAAAATAGCTTTGAAACCGATCTTTTTTAGGGCAGGAATGTCCTCATCGGGAATAATGCCTCCGGCTACAAGTAGAACATCGGTCTTTCCCTTTTTCTTCAGTCCGGAAGCAACCGCAGGGAAGAGCTCGAGATGTGCGCCGGATAGAATGCTCAAGCCGACAACGTTTACGTCTTCTTGAACAGCTGCCTCCACTATCATTTCCGGTGTTTGCCTTATCCCGGTATAAATAACCTCCATGCCGGCATCGCGCAGGGCTCTGGCAACGACCTTGGCTCCACGGTCATGCCCGTCGAGGCCGGGCTTGGCCACAAGTACTCGGATTTTGTTTTCTTCTGCCATGGCCGTTCTCCTTAAAGTTTTTGTGCCAGTTCTATTAACACGCCTTTAGTCGATTTGGGGTGCAAGAAACCGACTTTTCCAGCCAGACCAGGATGTCCCTGCTTGTCGATGAGTTGAAGTCCCTTTTGGGCTAACGAGGCAAGTTCTTTGTCAACGTCGTCTACTTCCATACAAATGTGGTGAATCCCCTCACCGCGGGTCTCCAAGAACTTAGCCACACCACCATTCGGATCGATTGGTTCCAGAAGCTCTATTTCGCCACCGTCTCCGATGGGTAACAAAGCGGCCTTTACTCCCTGCTGAGGTATTGTCTCTATTTTACTCGGTTTTACTCCCAGCAAGTTGTAATAAAGTTGGAGCGCCTCATCCAAATTTTCAACAGCGATGGCAATATGGTCTATTTTCTTAATCATTTGTACTTCTTTAACCTTCCTTTAAGAGGGCTCTGGCAATAGTCATTCTCTGCATCTCAGAGGTTCCTTCATAAATCTCGGTTATCTTAGCGTCGCGTAGATACCTTTCTACCGGATAGTCTTTGCAGTAGCCATAACCGCCGTGAATTTGGATGGCATTATTAGTGCACAATCGTGATGTTTCGGCAGCGTAGACTTTGGCCATAGCTGCCTCCTTCATAAATGGAATATTATGGTCTTTTAACCACGCGGCGCGATATGTAAGCAGGCGGGCAGCATCGATATGTGTTGCCATGTCGGCCAGCATCCACTGAATAGCCTGAAAGCTTGCCAGCGGCTCATTGAACTGCCGGCGGTCCTTAGCATAAGCAAGTGAATCATCAAGCGCAGCCTGTGCAATGCCAAGTGCCTGAGCCGCCACGGTTACCCGGCTGGAATCAATGGCCTCGAGTGCAATTCTCAGTCCCTTGCCTTTTTCGCCTAAAAGATTGGCCACTGGAATTTCGCAGTTTTCGAAGACCAATTCCGTTGTGGATGAGCCGCGTATGCCCAGTTTGTTCTCCTCTTTGCCTACAGAAAAACCAGCTGTGCCTTTTTCCACGATAAATGCGGTGATACCTCTGTGTCCTAACGATTTATCTACATTGGCAAAAACAACAGCAGTTGCGGCTTCGGCTCCGTTGGTTATGAATATTTTAGTGCCGTTCAGTACGTACTTATCGCCTTGCGCCACGGCACTGGTTTCCAGGGCTCCGGCATCGCTCCCGGCTCCTGATTCTGTCAGTGCGAAACATGCCAGTTTCTCTCCCCTGGCCAGCGGCGTGACGTATTTGTGTTTCTGTTCTTCGCTGCCGAATTTGTATATTGGGTAGCAGGCCAGTGATAAGCTGGCCAGAAAGACCGTACCAACGGATGCTGAAGCACGGCATAGCTCTTCGGCAGCCAGGGCCATCCACAGGTAATCTCCGCCGCAGCCTCCGTACTCCTCCGTGATGGTAATGCCAAACAATCCCAGGCTGGCTGCTTTCTTGATAATATCAAGCGGGCATTTCCCTTCTTCGTCAATTTTAGCCGCCGCAGGCTTAACTTCATTAGTGGCGAAGTCGCGAACCATGGTTTGAAACATCTTTTGTTCTTCGGTTAGTTGGAAATCCATATATGTTCCTCCTTATTTGGTATCTAGATTAACGATATCTAGAAGACCAGGTACTCTTTCTGTGTACCGAAAACTCTGCGCAGAACGTCACATATCTCGCCGATACTGACATAAGCCTCAACACAGTCAATGAAGGCCGGCATGGTATTATCCGTGCTTCTAGCCACATCTTCAAGATTTTTTAAGGTTTGTTCGACTTTTGCAATGTCTCTATTCTTCTTTATCTGTGTTAATCTCTCTATTTGCTTTCTTTCCAGCTCAGGGTCGACTCTGAGCAGCCCCGGTATCTTGATTGATGGAGATACAAATTTGTTGACTCCTACTACGATAGACTTCTCTTCCTCTACATTTTTTTGCTGCCGATACGAGCTTTCCTGAATTTCTTTTTGCTGAAAACCCTGCTCTATGGCTGCCGCCGCTCCGCCCAACCTGTCTATTTTATGGATGTACTCGGTGGCTCTTTTTTCCAAATCGCCGGTGAGAAACTCTACGAAGTAGGAGCCGCCGACGGGATCGACGATGTCACCCATGCCCATTTCATAAGCTAATAGCTGCTGCGTGCGCAAAGCAATGGTTACTGCCTCTTCTGACGGTGTAGCGTAGGCTTCGTCGAAGGAATTGGTATGAAGAGATTGTGTCCCGCCGAGAGCGGCGGCTAAGGCCTGTATAGCTACTCTAACGATATTGTTATAAGGTTGCTGAGCGGTCAAAGTACAGCCCGCGGTTTGCGTATGGAAGCGCAGCATCATTGAACGTGGGTCTTTAGCTTTAAATCTCTGGCTCATAATGTCAGCCCAGAGGCGGCGCGCCGCCCTGAACTTTGCTATTTCTTCAAACAGATTGTTATGCGAGTTAAAGAAGAACGATAGCCGTCCAGCAAAGGCATCAACATCCAGGCCGACATCAATGGCTGCCTGGACGTACGCAATGCCGTTGGCCAGAGTGAAGGCAATTTCCTGATCTGCCGTGGAGCCAGCCTCGCGGATGTGGTAGCCGCTAATGCTGATGGTGTTCCATCGCGGCACGTTCCGGCTGCAATAGGCAAAAATGTCGGTGGTAAGCCTCATGGAGGGACGTGGCGGGAAAATGTGAGTGCCGCGAGCGATGTACTCTTTGAGTATATCATTCTGGACCGTACCCTCCAGTTTGGCCGGCTCGACTACTTGCTTCTTTGCGAGGGCAATATACATGGCTAAAAGTATGGGCGCTGTAGAGTTTATGGTCATGGACGTACTTACTTTATCCAGCGGGATATCTTTAAACAGAATCTCCATGTCCGCCAGAGTATCGATGGCTACACCGACTTTACCCACTTCACCTTTAGCCAGGGGATTATCTGAATCGTAACCGATTTGAGTAGGCAGTTGAAAAGCAATGCTGAGGCCGGTTAGTCCTTGTTGTAGAAGATAACGGTAGCGTTTGTTAGACTCCTCGGCGGTGCCGAAGCCGGAGTACTGACGCATCGTCCACAGCCGGCCGCGATACATATTTGGCTGTATTCCGCGGGTGAAGGGGAATTCTCCGGGGTAGCCGAGCGCAGCCTCGTAGTTTAAGTCGGGCATGTCCTCAGGTGTATATACGGGCGATATGTCTAGACCGGAACTTGTCTCAAACTTGTCCTGTCTCTCTGGATTACGCTTGATAATAGGAGTCAAAGTGGCCTCTTGCCATTGCTTCTTGTTTTTACTGGGCATGGGAAGTCCTCTGCTGAATTTGTACCACGCCGGGACATTGTAACATGAGTATGAGCATTGATAAAGTACTAGAAGTACTAGTTTTAATAGTCTTTAGGGACGCTCGTTTAACCGGATGTATTTGTAGCAGCCAGTTTTTGGCCCAGAGCAAAAGCGTCTTTTAATGCGGTAGGATGCAGG
>CAYPRI010000040.1:0-16275 GCA_964413085.1 uncultured Dehalococcoidales bacterium | reverse complement strand
GGGGGAAAATCCCCAATCTCAACCTTTCCCGGTCTCCTCGTCCACTAGCTTCAAGTGAAGCTCATTTAGCTGCGTCTGAGAGACCTCTGAAGGCGAATCGCTCATAACATCGATCGCGCTCTGGTTCTTGGGAAAAGCTATGACCTCTCTAATATTATCGGCCCCGGCCAGCAGCATCACTAGGCGGTCTATCCCAGGGGCAATACCGCCGTGTGGAGGAGCACCGTAGTCAAAGGCCTCCAGCATGTGTCCGAAGCGCGCTTCGATCTCCTCGTCGCTGTAACCCAAGAGACGGAATATCTTCTGCTGTAACTCTCGCGTATGAATTCTGATGCTGCCGCTGGATAGCTCATAGCCATTGCAGACGATATCGTAGTGACGGGCCCTGACCTTGCCCGGGTCTTTATCAAGTAACGGTATGTCCTCTTCACGCGGTGAGGTAAATGGATGGTGCATGGGCTCCCAAAGTTTGGTCTCCGCGTTCCAGTCAAGCAGCGGAAAATCAACGACAAAAAAGAAGACCAGCAGGTTCGGGTCGATCATACCGAGTCGCCGTCCCATCTCCCGGCGCAGCTCATCCAGCACCTTGTCTACCATTTTAGATTCACCGGCCACTATAAGTATCAGGTCGCTCGCTTTAGCCTCGAATTTGCCCACAATCTGCTTGAGCTGTTCAGCGCTAAGATACTTGGCTGCCACCGATTTTACTTTATCAGGACTCAGTTGCTCGGGGGTGTTAAAACTACCAGGTGGTAAGGCCAGTGTTATCAATCCTTTGGCGCCGGAAGCCTTCGCCAGTTCAGTTAGTTCTTCGGTCTGCTTGTGGGAATAATCGGCGCAGCCCGGCAGGCAAATGCCCCTGACCTTGCCGCCACCCTGTATCGCCAAGCGGAAAACGGCGAACTCGGATTCGGCAACAATCTGGGACAGGTCTCTCAGTTCCAGCCCGAAGCGTATATCGGGCTTGTCGGTCCCGTACTTCTCCATGGTTTCAGTAAAGGAAAGACGGGGAAAAGGTTTTAACAGTCTCATTTCTGGCTTTATCGTTTCAACCAGGGAGGTGAACATCTCTTCCAGCAAGCTAAGTATGTCCTCCTCGTCGATAAAGCTCATTTCCATATCGAGCTGGGTGAATTCAGGCTGCCTGTCGGCACGCAGGTCTTCATCTCTAAAACAGCGGGCAATCTGGTAATACTTCTCCATTCCGGCTACCATCAGCAATTGCTTTAACTGCTGCGGCGACTGAGGCAGCGCGTAGAACTTTCCCGGATGCATACGGCTGGGCACCAGATAGTCGCGGGCGCCTTCAGGCGTGCTCTTGAATAATATAGGCGTCTCGACTTCCACAAAGCCCTTGGCATCCAGGAAATCGCGCATAAACTTCTCCACCTTATGGCGGAGTACCATGTTTTCCTTCATCCTGGGGCGCCTGAGGTAGAGGTAGCGGTATTTAAGTGCCAGGTTCTCATCAACCTCCAAATCCTCATTAATATAAAAGGGTGGACTCTTGGCGGTGTTAAGGATCTGGATATCGCTGGCGATAACTTCTATTTTGCCGGTGGGCAGCTTTAGATTTTCAGTACCCTGCGGACGTTTTTCCACTTTGCCGCTGATTCTGGCAACAAATTCATTGCGGAGCTCATTAGCTGTCTTGTGCGCCTTCTTTGAGGTTTCGGGGTTGAAGACCACCTGGGCAATGCCTTCTTTATCTCTGAGGTCGATGAATATCAGCCCGCCGTGGTCGCGCCGACGATGCACCCAGCCAGCCAGCGTGACCTCTTTTCCAATGTGCTTTTCACTAAGTTCTCCGCAGCTGTGGTTTTTGAGCAAGCAGACCTCCTGGCGTGTCTGAGCATTATATCTTAAGGTAGCCCCATGTTCAATTTAAGATGAGCGAATTCATGATAAAACAAGGCGAGGTGCTCTTCTGGAACACCTCGCCAAATTACCTTACAACCAACCAAGACAGCACTAGAAACTGATTATTTGGTCAGCCTCTATTGTCCGCGGTTGGTCTTGATGGTATTCATGAAGAAGTCACAACTCTGTGAATCGGTAATTGTCTTTACCTGTGCGGTGTCTCCGAGTTCAAGGTACTGTCCGGTGCTGGCACTATAGGCAGGCCACGACGTCAGTCCTTCGGCGTTGGGGTCGCCTTTAGCTGCAAAGTTAGTCCAGTAACTGATAACAGTTTGGGAAACTGCTTTGTCAGTATCATTATAGTAGACCTCTGGTTTTAGAGGTGGATACAGTGGTATAAAAGTGCCGAAGACATACTGTATTTCCATGGAGTGAAAAGCACCAAAAGGCTTGGCTCCAGGCGGCACACGGGTGAACTGGTAAAGATAGGCGGGCTGATTAACCCTGGACATAGCGCTGGCATAGGTCCTGGCGGGACAGGTAAAAGTTATTGCCGTTAGCACTTGCTTGTCGGATTTCAAAAGCTCTTTATCACTGTTCCCAGGAGGATACGTAGTCAGAACCTGCTGCGCCTTATCCCCAAAGGTATTGTTTACGTAAGTTGTATAAGACTCAACTGTGGGCTTGGCGAGCAACTGGAATAGAGCCCATTCGTCAGCCGTAGAACCTATCAGCAACGGGACAGGCTGTTGCTTACCGGCTTCAAATATATTAAGCGGCAGGTCGGTAATTACCCAGCCATCCACACAAGGGTCGTATCTGTAGCCAGCAGCAAGAATATCAGTCGGTGGTTTCCCCGCATCCATAACTTCCTGCGCGCTCTTGGCACGCAGGCAGGCTATGGGGTCAGCTGCAGTGTCACAGCCAAGGGCTTTGACTATTTGTTCGCCCATATTTTCCTTGGGCTCGTTACCATATTTGCTTTCCTTCGCATCTGCAAATAGCAAACCTTCGTAAGGGCTTTCCGCTATGGCACGCTGAAACAGCCCTGTGGTCAGTGGTGATGACATTAGCCAGAGGACGCTGGTGGCCCCAGCTGACTGTCCGAACAGCATTACCCGGCTTGGATCACCGCCAAAGGCGGCGATGTTTCGCTGAACCCATTGTAGCGCTGCGATCTGGTCTTGTAGTCCATAGTTGCCAGAGGAATTATGAGGATCTTCCTTATCAAGCAGCGGATGTGCTAGAAATCCAAGAGGTCCCAGCCTGTAGTTAAAAGTTACTAGCACAACACCATTCTGTGCAAGGTTTGTACCATCATATCCAGGATTTGAACCTTCACCGAATCGAAAGGCACCGCCATATATCCACACCATAACTGGCAGCTTATCACTGGCCGTTTTAGCCGGAGTCCAGACGTTCAAGTACAGGCAGTCCTCACTCAGCGGCTGAGCAGATGTAAAGGTCTTGCTGTAATAGCCCATTGGTGCGCTACCGAACTTGGTGCAATCCTTAACTCCCTGCCACGCGGCTGCCGGCTGCGGCGGTTTCCAGCGTAAATCTCCAACCGGTGGTGCGGCAAAGGGAATGCCCTTATAAATATGTATGTCCTGGTTTTCACCAACGACTGCTCCGGATATCAGCCCGGTGTCGATTTTTATAGGGTCTTTAAGCGGGATGGATGCCGGAGCACAGGATACCGATGCAGCAATCGTTGATAGGAGAACCAATGCGACCACTAAAAAGCTGGTGAACCTCTTCATAAAAATACCTCCTTACCGTGTAAATTCTCAAGCATTGCGCATAATTTATCGCTTAACGACCTACTTGTCAACCTATTTTTTACTATTATCATGAAAATACCGGGGAATAATCCTGAAATTATTGTACTTCTATATGAGGTCTACGGCGGGGTGTGCTCAACCACTTTTGTTTTTGCGTTAACCTCACCTCCTCATTAGTGACCTGATATTTATGGAGAAAGTCCTTTTTGAAATCGGCAAAGATACCGAGCCGAACAGCCTCCGCTATTTGCTGCATCAATCTGGTAATAAAACGGAGATTGTGAATGGTGGCCAGCCTGTAAGCCAACAGTTCCTCACATTTAAACAGATTCTGAAGATAGGCTGCGGAATAATTTCGGCAGGTATAGCAGTCACAATTGGCGTCAATCGGTCCCCTCTTTGTTTTATAAATGGTTTTTCTGACGTTCTGTCTGCCCTCCATGGTGAAGAGTGCGCCGTTCCGCGCAACCCTAGTCGGCAGCGCGCTATCGAACAGGTCAATACCCCGGCTGACACCTTCTATGATATCTTCAGGTGAGCCGATGCCCATGAGGTAACGAGGCTTGTCTGAAGGCAAAAACGGTATCGTCTCATCCACCGTTGACCAGGTCCTTTCTTTAGCTTCGCCCAGGCTGAGTCCACCGACGGCATAGCCGTCAAAATGCATGCCGGTGATGGCTTTAGCCGACAGTTTCCTGAGCTGTGCCGATGTACCTCCCTGGACAATGCCGAACAGCAGCTGGTCAGGATTTGTGCGACGCTTCAGACATCGTTCCGCCCAGAGCGAAGTCCTGTCCACAGCCCCACGTAACCTGGATGGTTCGGCGTTGCTGGGCAAGCACTCATCGAGCGTCATCATGATATCGACTCCCAGATTCTGCTGAAATTCGATAACCGATTCCGGGGTAATATGATGCTCGCTGCCGTCAATATGCGAGCGAAAGGCCAGACCATCATCAGATACTTTGCACAGTCGAGCCAGGCTGAATACCTGATAACCCCCGCTGTCGGTTAGTATCGGCCCATCCCACGCCATAAACCGGTGCAGTCCACCCAGTTTATCAATAACATCGATTCCCGGCCTGAGATAAAGGTGGTAAGTGTTGCCAAGTACTATAGTTACACCTATCGTTTTGAGGTCTTCCGGAGTTAGAGCTTTTACCGTACCCTGGCTGGCTACAGGCATAAAAGCCGGTGTAGGTACTGTGCCGTGCTTAGTAATAAGTTCACCAAGTCGTGCATGTGTCTCCGTGCAGGTTTTTACTATGCTAAAAGGTTTGTCGATGGGTCAGGCTCCTTGTCTTTTGGTGCTATAAGCATGTAATGAAATCAGCGTCCTGTTCGCCAGTAGTCTACAAACTTGCGAACCGCCCTGGCTGCTTCAGCAACCGAAGAATAGGTCGGAATGCCGGCACCGGCATACCTGGCACGCTGTTCTGCGAGTATCTTCCAGCGCTGGTGCGACGGCAGGTCAGCAGTGGCCGCCTCGCTGTGAATTACCGCTATCATGGGTTTTAATTTTTTATTATACAGATTAATGAACATTTCAGTCTGACCGGCAGCCAGCCCCTTCCACAGCTCGGTTAAAAAGGGGTTATCATCGCTGTATTCACCGATGAGAAAATCGAACTGCGGGCTTTCGGCCATTAATCTGGGCAGCACCTGGAGTATCTCGGCAAAACCGACGGAAACAGCACTCATTATAGATATGTCTATGGGGTTTCCTATCCAATCCCATATCTCCGGAGCTTTTACTTTTAAAGCATCCCGAATTTCATCAGGCATTAGTGGCACGGTGAGGCCAGCCTCTTCGCAAGTATCTGCAGCCATCACTGATAGTCCACCTCCCGCACTCATTATACCCACGTTATATCCCGTTAGCTCAGGCAGAAATGAGAAGGCAACCAGAAGGTCAATCAGTTCACGCAAATCACCTGCCTGTACCACCCCAGCTTTCTTAAAAACTGTACCCCAGATGGGCATCGAGCCGGCGATGGCGGCCGTATGCGAAGTTACTGCTCTGGAGCCTGCCGAACCTCGACCGCCCTTGATGGCAATAACCGGTTTTAGGCGTGCTGCATTTGTCAAAGAATTAATAAACTTCTTTCCGTTTTTTATGCCCTCAAAGTAAGCGGCAATTATCTCGGTCTCTTCGTCCTGGGCCAGATAGTCCAAAAAATCGCTCTCATCGATATCCAGAGCATTGCCGTAACTTATCACTTTACTGAATCGTAGACCGCGCAGCTCTCCGTATCTGGCAAGCATGGTCGACGAGCCCCCACTCTGAAACACTGCACCGATATTCCCGGGCTCTTTTGGCAAATTGTAACCATTGGCAATCCTGCCCCGAGGATAGTAAATGCCCATACAGTTTGGGCCTATAAGGCGTATGCCCAGCTTCCTGGCTACCTTAAGCATTTCAGCCTCGAGCTTTATGCCTTCGTCACGGCCAGTCTCACTAAGCCGAGCCGTTACCAGATGAACAATTTTCACGCCTTTGGCCGGGCACTGCGCCAGCATGTCCAGTACCAGATTTGCCGGCAAGCAGCAGATAACGTAGTCGACTTTACCCGGAATGCTGGCCAGATTTGGATACGCTTTGTGACCGATGATGGTTTCTTTATTCGGATTCACCGGATAGATTCTTCCGGCATATTCGTAGTCAAGCAGATGTCGGAAGAACTGGTGGCCAAAAGATAGCGGGTCCTCCGATGCTCCGGCAACGGCAATAGATTCAGGGTGAAAAGCGATTTCCAGTATTTCTTTTAGGCTTGCGTCCATATTCAGATCAACCAGACGTCGAGCGCCATAGTCAGAAAAATGATACCAAGATAGGGAAAAGCTGATAGCTTATATACGCGCCAGGCGGCAGTCGACGACATAGAAAACAGCAGCCTTACATTGGCATAAATCATCAAGGCACCGAGCAAGCTGGCCATAATTAAATACAGTAGATGAAATCCACCAAACAGGTAAATTATCACAGAAACCATATATAGTAGCACGGACAGCACTAAAAGCAGTTTAACTACGTTTCTAACAGGCCAGCTCAGCGGGAAGTAGTTCAAACCGGCCTTAAAATAATCCTCATGGTTCGCGAGCATTAATGTCCAGACATGAATCGGCGTCCAGAAAGCTACCAGTACGCACAGTAAAACCAGCCTTATATCGAAAGCAGGACTTATGGCCAGCCACCCGATTAGCACAGGACTGCAGCCGGCTATTATACCCAGAAACGTGCACGATATGGTCTTACGCCATACCGAAGAAGCCACGACACCAATCAGCCCGACAGCAAAGCATAGTGGATTTAGCACCCAGGCCAAGGCTAATCCAACAACTATAAGAGATATGATAAGCGGCAACGCTTTCTGCGCCGGATAAATCCGCTCTGAAGGCAGGGCACGGCGGCATGTCCTGGCCATCCTGGCGTCGACATTACGGTCAAGGTAGTTGGTCAGGCCGTTGGAGCCGGCACTGCCCGAAAGCAAAGCAAGTATAATCAGGAGGAAAATCTTGACCGGCGGATAGCCAGCAGCCGCCACAATTGCCGAAAAAACACCGATAAGCGTAAGCAGGCTGGTCTCAGCGGGCTTAAGTACGCTGATATAGTCCAGAAACGTAGCGCTTTTTCTAACTGCTATGGTCAAGGCTTTATCACCTCTTCCAGCGCGTTAATAACATCTGCCCGTGGCACGTCATTGCGAATGATTGCCTGTCCAATATCTTTAAGCAAAACCCATTTTATAGCTCGGTCGCGAACCTTCTTATCAAGCTCCATGGCCACCGATACCTTATCCAAAGCCACACCCCGGCAGTCTAAAGGCAAGCCGAATGCACTAAGAATCGATTTATGGCGCTCGACGCCCTCGCCCGACAATAGCTCCAGTCGATGGCTGAGCCTGGCTGCAGCCATCATACCGATGGCTACCGCTTCGCCGTGCAGAAAACGCCCGTAGGCGGTGGCAGCCTCAAGTCCATGGGCGACCGTATGGCCGTAATTAAGTATAGTGCGAATGCCGGTCTCTTTCTCATCTTCAGATACGATGCGGCATTTGATGGCTGCGCTTCGGGCAATGACTTTAACCGTAATGTCGCGCTCAAGCCTCACCAGGGCTTTGACGTTGCGCTCAAGCAGCCTGAGTAACTCGGCATCGAGAATCATCCCGTGTTTTATGACCTCAGCCCAGCCGGAGGTAAGCTCTCGCTGCGGCAACGTGGTTAACGTTTTGACATCGGCAAAAACGAGGCACGGCTGACAGAAAGCACCTATCAAGTTTTTGCCCTCAGCGTGGTCTACGGCCACCTTGCCACCTATGCTGGCATCGGTCATAGCTATTAAAGTCGTGGGCACCTGCAGCCAGGGCAATCCCCTTAAAAAAGTTGCGGCCACAAATCCGGCCAGGTCGCCAACCATGCCGCCGCCCAAAGCCACTATAGCGTCATTTCTCTCGACACGGCGTTGAATGAGATAATCATAGATTTTCATAGCTTGAGACATATTCTTGGAAGACTCGCCCGGTGGCACCGCGAAAGAGTTAACGGCGAAGCCGGCTTTTTCCAGCGATTTCTTGACCCTGGCGCCATAAATAGAAAATACAGTTTCATCGCTGATAATATTGGCCTTTCCAGATAGACCGGCTTGTTTCATCCTGTCGCCCAGCTTGTCCAGTATTCCCCGGCTGACTAAAACCGGGTAGTCAGCAGTCGAAGTTCGAACCCTGCAGGCTATGTCGGTTTCTGAGGACTGTGTACCCACAGGTCTGCTAAAATAATTCCAGCCCCTGATGACCTCACCGCTAACTTCATCAATCGTCAGGTTGTCCGTATGCACCGTCCAATCGGCTACGGCATAATAAGCCACCCGTTTGGCCTTGAGCTGCTTGATGCGCTCAAGCGGATTCTCTCCGCCGATAAGTAGAGGTCGAACGATTGGGCTAGCCGAATACACAGCGTCATCGCGTAGCCGCTTATATATGGTCTCGGGTAGGGCTTCAAGACAAATAATGGTACTGTTCTGAAGAAGAAGCTTCTGATTCTCAGGGTCGACGATGGCTCCGCCGCCGGTGGCGATTACCACCCGCTCCTTTTTGCAGGCCTCTTTTAAAATCCGACTTTCCAGTTGCCGGAACTTTTTCTCGCCGTCCTGTTTGAAAATTTCGGGAATAGTCTTGCCGCTGAGCTTGACTATTTCATCGTCGGTGTCTATGAACGCCCAGCCTAGACATTCAGCTACTTTTTGAGCAACGACTGTTTTTCCGGTCGCTGAAAACCCGATGATAGCGATTCTTTTATTTTCTTTTCGTCGCCGCATAACGGTTGAGTGAGTAAGCAGAGCTTATGTAATTTTCGTAGTTGGCCACTGTTTCCCTTAGATGGTCGCCGCCAAATTTGTCCAGCATGGCATTCGCCAGAACTGTACACAGCATGGCTTCACCGATAACTCCGGCAGCCGGAACCACACAGATATCGCTACGCTCATAGTGAGCCTCAGCCTTTCTGCCGGTTCTGATGTCGATGGAAGGCAGCGGCTTACCCAGGGTAGCTATGGGCTTAACGGCAGCCCGAACCACAATCGGTTCTCCGTTGCTCATGCCTGCCTCTATGCCTCCGGCATTATTGGTCAGCCTGCGCCAGGGCAGTGACATGCCTTTGGAGGCCGACTGAATAACATCCTGAACCTCAGACCCTTTCATGCCGGCTACACCAAAACCAGCCCCAATTTCCACGCCTTTGACGGCAGGTATACTCATTATGGCCTGAGCTATTTGACCGCTAAGCCGCCGGTCATACTGGACATGGCTGCCCAACCCCACGGGCACACCGGAAGCGATTACCTCAAAGATACCACCCAGGGTGTCCCCCTTGGACCTGGCCTCATCGATAACCTTCATCATTAATTTTTCGGCCCCGACATCGGCACAGCGGACGGGCGATTTCTCTATATAACGCCAGTCTATCGACTTATACTGCTTGGCATTTTGTTTGCCTATACTGACTGTGTGGCTACGGACGGCAATCCCAAACTCTTCCAGAAATCTTCGAGCTACGGCACCTACCGCTACTCTGGCTGCCGTTTCCCGGGCACTGGCTCGTTCCAAAATGAGTCTAATGTCGTCGACACCATACTTGGTTACCCCTGCCAGGTCGGCGTGTCCGGGTCGAGGTGCAATTACCGGTTCTATTTTCTTACGGACAGGGCTGACGCTCATTATTTGCTGCCAGTCTTCCCAGACTCGATTTTTAATGAGCAAGCTTATAGGGCTGCCTATGGTCAGGCCATGCCGGACACCTGAAATTATCTCAGCCTTATCTTGCTCAATTTTCATGCGGTCGCTTCGGCCATAGCCAATCTGCCGCCGCTTGAGTTCCTGAGCAATATAATCTTCGGCAATAGGCAAGCCGGCGACCATTCCCTCGATAATGGCTACCAGTCCTTTGCCGTGTGATTCCCCCGCAGTTAGAAAACGAAATTGTCCCATTATTCCTGCGTCCGGTAAATCATTCAGCGATACTCCGGCTGCGGGTAAGGATTAGCCAGCGTATCCAGAAGAATAATATCTTCGGCATTCAAAGATGCCGGTTGAATCAGGCCGCTTAGCCTCTGTAAGCCCATTCCCAGCAAGCTATCCAGTAGAGATGGAGTCCTGGGTTTATAGTATTCGACTTGGGGTTTAGATATCCCGGCCAGATTAGCTGCCGCGTCTACGGCCGTCTGAAGTCCGCCGAGTTCATCCACAAGACCCAATTCCTTAGCCTGCACTCCTGTATACAGCTGCCCGGTGGCCAGCTCCCTGACCCTATCCTCGCTTAGATTCCTGCCCTTGGCAACTACCTGCACGAATTGGCTATACAACTGGTCGGTCATATCCTGCATTATCGCCTGCTCGTCTGGAGTAAGCTCCCTGTATCCTGCATACATATCCTTATGTTTGCCGGCTATGAAGATCTGTATTCCTATTCCTAGCTTGTCAAACAGACCTTTGAGATTTGGCACTTCAGAGATCACGCCGATGCTGCCCGTCAGTGTACCGGGCAGAGCCACTATTTTGTCAGTGCCCGCCGAAATATAATAGCCACCTGAAGCCACCAGGTCGCTCATACTGACTACGACCGGTTTTTTAACCTGCTCCAGCATATTCACGATTTCCTGAGAGGCGGCAACGCTACCTCCCGGGGTGTTTAACTGAAGAACGACAGCCTTAACGGCATCATCGTCCTTAGCCCTTTCCAGCTGTGTTCTTACCGACTCCGGTGTAATGACGTTACCACCAAAAAATAAACTGGAACTCTCATATTGTATCGGTCCATTTAGCTGTATCACTGCCACTTTATTTCCGACGTAGGTACATGAAGTAGACATGACAACTAAAACCAATAAAATTACCAGACAAATAGATGCTTCAAGTCTTTTCATAAATCAACCTCCTGCCGCAGCCAATGCGCTTGTTGCAGCGGATAACATTATGTCAAGCGGAGCTTCTCTCCCCGTCCAGAGTTTGAACGAGGCAGCCCCTTGATAAACCAGCATGGGTAGACCGCCAATGGTCCTGGCTCCCGCCGCCCTGGCTGCCTTCATCAATGGCGTCTCTGCAGGATTATACACTAAGTCATAAACGAGAGCACCTTTGGGTATTAAGCCCGGCACAAGAATCGACTGACCTTCACTCGTTGAATGCTTCATACCTACCGTGGTGCAATTAATAATCAAATGGAAGTCGCCCATCATATTTCTAATATCTTTACCTGATAGCGCTGCCGCTGCAATTTTTGTTCCACTATGTATATCAGTCGCCCTACCGGCTAAAGCGTTGGCCAAATTTTCTGCTCTTGATAAAGAGCGGTTAGCTACGAGTAGAAAGCTTACTTTCTCATCAAGTAGCGTAAAGGCAACGGCCCGGGCGGCACCCCCTGCGCCCAGAATCAATACCTTTCTATTTACAGGCTTAAATCCTGCATCATTACGCAGAGCCCTGAGAAAACCGTAGCCATCGGTGTTGAATCCCTGGAGTATACCATCTCGATTGACAACCGTATTAACAGCTCCGACCATCGAGGCAAACTCATCGCTTCGGTCTACGAGATGCAAAGTTGCCTCTTTATGGGGAACCGTTATGTTGGCTCCCAGATTCTGTGCCTGTCTTAGAAGGCTTACGGTCGATGCCAGCCCATCTGGTCTTGTTTCCCAGTCTTCATAGCGAATATCTAGTTTATAGTAATCTAAAGCTGCTTGCTGAAAATTATGAGAAATCGAATGCTTCAGCGGGTAACCTATAAGGCCGATGAACCTGGTCACCTGTCGCCCACTTTCCGGCTGTCCAGATAACCTTGCAGAATGAATGCGGCAGCGGCATCATCCCGCCGGGACTTTCCAGACCTCTTTTTCCCCGCTTCGCTCAGTAATCGCTGGGTGGCTACGGTGGATAAGCGCTCATCACGAAATTCGATTTCAACAGCTATGGCCCGGGAAAGTGTCTCTACAAAATTTTTTACCTTGTCAGCCTGCCGTCCCAGACTGCCATCCAAGGAGTAAGGTAGGCCGACTATGATCCGCCTTATATCATATTGCTCAACCAATCGGGAAATGGCATCTATAGCCGATTTGTCTTCGTCTCTGGGTATAACAGCCAGCGGTCTGGCAATAATTTCTTCGGGGTCGCTAATGGCGACCCCTATCCTCTTATCTCCTACATCAAGACCCATTGCTCGCATCTTAAGTCAGCGTCCTGATTTTTGAACCAGCGTTTTGACGATTCCCAAAGCTTCATCTAATTTGTTCTTGTCCTTACCACCCGCCTGCGCCATGTTTGCCTTACCGCCACCTCCACCACCGGTTACCTCCGCCACCTGTTTAACAATATCGCCGGCGCTGAATCCCTTACTTACCAAATCAGATGTCACCATGGCTACAAATCCTGGTTTTCCGTTGGATATTGTTCCCAGCACGATAACAGCGCTCCTCAAACGCTCTTTTAATAAGTCCCCCATTTGTCTCAACATTTCCAACGATGTTGGAGGAACTTCGGCTGTCAGCACGGTTACACCACTAACTTTCTCCGCTTTACCCACCAATGACTCAACCATGTATCGGGACAGTTCCTTTTCAGAGGAAGCCAGGCGCTTTCTTTCAGCCGCCAGCTCGCCTATCAGAGCCTTTAGCTTCTCCACGATCTCATTCGGTGAGCTTCTGAGTTCGGTAGCTACCGCGTTGACAACCGATAGCGAATCCCGAACGAACTCCTCAGCTTTTCTACCCGTAATAGCTTCAATTCGACGTAAACCCGTGCCTATGCTGCTTTCTCCGGTTACAATAAACAACCCTATCTCTCCCGTTGCCCTAACGTGAGTGCCTCCGCAGAGCTCGGCACTCATGGGAGGGTCACCTATCTCAAGTACGCGAACCGTTTCCCCGTACTTCTCTTCGAATAGGGCTATGGCGCCTTCCTGGATAGCCTGTTTATATGGAATAAGCCGGCTTCTAACCAGCAGGTTCTCTCGTATTCGTTCGTTGACAATACGCTGTATTGCGTCGAGCTGTTGACGATCTATGGCAGTCAAATGAGAGAAATCAAAGCGAAATCCGTCGGCATGAACCAGGGAACCCCTCTGCTGGACATGAGTGCCCAGTACCTCGCGCAGTGCCGCCTGCAGCAGATGAGTCGCCGTGTGATTGCGCGCAATGTCAAAACGGCGCGCTAAGTCTACTTCGGCTTTGACCTCGTTACCTACCGAAATAGTTCCTTTAACGACCTTACCCAGATGAACGATAGCGCCTTCTCCCAAATCGCCGTAAGGCGACCAGACTGTATCGGTAATATCGACCTGGCCCGAGCCTGATATTATCTTGCCAGTATCGCCCACCTGTCCACCCATCTCTCCGTAGAATGGTGTTTTATCAAGGTTTATAGCTACGTTTTGTCCTTTGCTGGCCGAGGTTACGGTATGCCCTGAATCTTGCTCTAATATATGACGAACAATTGAAATAGTATGCGACGTGTCATAGCCTAGGAATGTAGTAGGTTTCGGAATAGTTCGATCAAGCTCCGGTTTATCCCCAAGTTTAACCTTATCATGTGCGTTAACAAATTTATGGCTGGCTCTGGCTCTTTCCCGCTGTTTCTCCATCTCAATCTCAAATCCGTCGACATCCACGTCCAATCCCTTATCCCGGGCAATTTCAACAGTCAGTTCCAGCGGAAAACCGTAAGTGTCCCAGAACCTGAAAGCCTCCTCGCCGGTAATACCTCTCCTTCCCTGCCTCGATGCTTCAGCAACAGCTTTCTCTACCAGATTTATCCCTGCATCCAGTGTACCTGTGAATTTCTCCTCTTCCACCTTAACTATATCCTGAATCAGACCACGGTTTTTCACCAGCTCAGGATAGACATGTCCCATTTGGCTAATAACCGTATCTGCAATCTTACTCAGGAACGGCTCCTCGGTGCCCAGTTTCCTGCCGAAAAAGCACGCCTTGCGCAGCACCCGGCGTAAAATATAACCTCTGCCTTCATTCGATGGAAGAACACCATCGGCAATCAGAAAGGTGATTCCCCGGCCGTGTTCAGCTACGATTCTTATGGCCTGGTCATTAGCCGGACTCTTACCGTATTTTGCACCTGTTAATTCACTTATTTTATTGCGGAGGGGAATAAAAAGGTCCGTGTCATAAACCGAAGATACGCCTTGCATCATGGCTGCGGTTCTTTCCAGCCCCATTCCGGTATCTATATTTGGTCTGGGCAGTGGCTCACGTTTTCCATCTCGGTCCTGGTTAAACTGTGTAAAAACCAGATTCCAAATTTCCGAAAAACGACCACAATCGCATCCAGGAGCGCATTCAGGCTTGCCGCAGCCGGCTTCGATACCAAAATCGTAATGTATCTCGCTGCAAGGGCCGCAGGGGCCAGAGTCGCCTGCCGGTCCCCAGAAATTGTCCTCCTCACCGAGCCGTACTATCTTTTCTTCGGGGAAACCAAGCTTACGCCAGTACTCGAACGATTCGTCATCATCCAGATAAACAGACACCCAGAGGTGCTCAGGTTTCAGCTTTAATCTCTCGGTCACGAATTCCCACGCCCAGGATATAGCCTCTTTCTTGAAGTAGTCGCCAACGCTGAAATTGCCCAGCATCTCAAAGAAGGTTAAATGCCTGGCATCGCCCACAGAGTTAATATCGGTGGTACGGAAACACTTCTGGCAGGATGCCAGACGCGGATTCGGCGGTACCGCCAATCCCAAAAAATAAGGCTTGACTTGCACCATGCCGGCGGTAGTTAATAACAGCGTCGGGTCGTCGTGAGGAACAAGTGAAGAGCTGGGAATGACAAGATGTTCCTTAACCTCAAAGAAATTCAGAAAAGCCGCTCTTATCTGGTCACTTTTCACTATTCACCACCTGTGTGGATTTTAATGAAGTGTCGCCATAGTGTCAATGTGTCTATTCGAATTGGAGGCTGTGTGTTTCTTTGTTTTCCCCACTTATGCTAAAATTCGAAGACATCGGGAGCTAAAAATGCCGCTTTACGAATACTGGTGCCAACAGTGCCAGAGCAAACAAACGCTTTATTCGCCGACGTTTTCGGACACGATACCTCACTGCCCTAAATGTCACAAAGACGCACTGCGACGTTTGCTTTCAACATTCTCGGTGCGCAGTAAAACCTACAAAGACGTCTACGAAGACATACTATCTGATTCGCATTTGACCCGGGGCATGATGGCCGATGATCCTAAAGCTTTGGCCGAATGGAATCGGAGAATGAGCCAGGGCGAAGAGGTCGCGCCCGAATACGAGGACATGATTGGTAAAATGCAAAAGGGAGAAATGCCCAGCGAACCGGTTGCAGGAGGCACCTTCGACGCTACAAAAGAGAGCGACTGAGGTTAAGGCCATGCCCGTCTACGAGTTTTTCTGTCCCGCGTGCCGCAAAAAAAGCATCTTTCTGGTTAGAAGCGCGGCTTCTTTCCAGCCGAAGTGTTCGACATGCGGTAGTACCGATGTTGAACGCATTATTTCCACTTTCGCATACCACAGATCGCTCAGCACCGTGTATGAAGAAAGCGGTAAACCTGGCGGATTCACCAATCCTAATTACTACAAAGATCCCAGAAATATCGGCAGGTGGGCTGAGAAAAAGTTCAGGGACATGGGCATGGAGATGCCCAGCGAAATTCAAAAGAAAATTCAGGCTGCCAGAGAAGGCGAACTACCGGAACCAGTAAAGGATCTGCAAAGTGCCTCGCCAGATTCTTCGTATCATTGATGCCAATTGTAATCGTATCAGTGAAGGGCTACGTTTCCTGGAAGATATAGCCCGCTTTCTGCTCGATGATGCAGCGTTAAGCCAGAAATTAAAAACCATGCGGCACAACCTGGTTACCAGCCTGAGCCAATTCGGAACATCACTCATATCACAGAGAAATGCGAAAACCGACGTAGGAGCAGGCAGGGTGATAAAGCATAGCCAGGATATTTCCACGCTGGTCACAGCCAACGCCAGACGAGTTGAAGAAGCTTTAAGGGTGGTAGAAGAGCTCAGCAAATTACCAGAGCTGAGCGCGATACTTCATTCCAAGGATTTCGAAAAAGCCCGTTTTAACCTTTATACGCTGCAACGTGAGATGGTTTCCC
>CAYPRI010000039.1:15229-16463 GCA_964413085.1 uncultured Dehalococcoidales bacterium | reverse complement strand
ACCACCCGATTCAGCACCTCAAGCAGGATACTGAAGAAGGAGAGGATTATATCAGACTGGTCACCGAGCTGTTTCAACTTGACAGGAACAAGCCCGAATGAGACGAATCGCCGTCGGAACCCGCGGAAGTAAACTAGCCGTTATTCAAGCTCAAGAACTGCAGAACCTTCTTGCAAAATCGTTTCCCGCACTGAAAACTGAACTGGTCAAGATAAGGACCTCAGGCGATAGGAACACCAACGCTCCTCTGGATGAATTTGCAGCTCAAGGCATTTTCGTTAAAGAGTTGGAGAAGGAGCTGCTGAATGAAAGAATCGACCTGGCCGTCCATAGCTTGAAGGACTTACCTACTGAAATTCCCGATGGGCTCAGGCTGGCTGCTGTCACCACCAGGCTTGACCCCAGAGATGTACTTATATCCGGAGTCGGAAAGCTCTCCGAACTTACCGCAGGCATAAAAGTCGGCACCGCAAGCCGCCGTCGAGCCGTTCAACTACTGGCACTTCGTCCCGATGTTCAGGTGCTTAATATCCGCGGCAACATTGACACCAGATTACACAAGGTTTCTGACGGAGAATTCGATGCTATTATAGTAGCTGCAGCCGGAATAATACGTCTTGGATCGGTAGATAAAATAACAGAATATCTGCCTGTAGAGCATTTCACACCTGCGGTAGGCCAGGGAGCACTGGGTATCGAAGTACGCTCCGAAGACAAGGAGGTCCTTGCCTTGGTCTCCAAAATCAATCACGAGCCCACTTGGCAGACTGTTATGGCTGAGAGAGCGTTCCTACGGGAAATGGGAGGTGGCTGCCGCGCTCCCATAGCCGCTGTTGGCGCCATATCTGCCGGGACTATTAGATTAGTAGGAATGGTGGCTGGCGCTGAGGGCGTTCGTATTCTTCGCGCCATGGAAGAAGGAGATGTCAGCAATCCAGAGTCAGTCGGAAAGAGCCTCGCCCGGCAAATGGTTAAAATGGGGGCATTATCTCTGATATCCTGAATTATAATTATTGAACCAGCTTATTAATACGGCAATCAAGGCTCATCTCAGTCGTGCCTCCCGCCGCCAGGTCCAGCGGCAGCAGGAAAACAAGGCAACTCTCCTGGTAAATCAACTCTATACCGCCTTCCGAATTTGAAACGCTTTCAACGGGGAAGCGCCACAAACCTGTCTCAGGTTTGACCTTTAGCTCCAGCTCGAAACCCAGATTTCTATTGCCCAGAATTATCT